>DATEOS010000331.1:0-2804 GCA_035273815.1 Candidatus Limnocylindria bacterium | reverse complement strand
AACTTGCGTTTCGCAATGCGGGCCCCCGACCGGCGGGGTGCTTCGCGTGCTATCCGGTGGTGCCTCTCGGCTCTTTGACGCCACTCACCGGAGTCGGCGACGCCGCACCTCCCCTGATGACATCTTCGCCGTCCGGGGAGGAGGGACGACGTCAATGCTCACTGACTAAGCAGCGAGAGCAAACTGACGGTTGCCAGTTGCTGGCTTGCCCGCGGATTTACGAGGCCATGCGGGCGACCTCGACCTGCAGTTCCCGGTTCCTGAGCCCTGTCGAAACCTGACATCCCCACGAACCGATTGACGGCCCGATGATACCACGCCAACTGGCAATGTGAACGGACGTTCACTTTCGGATCACCCGCGCCGTACTCACAGGGTGCGTACAACAGCGCCGAGGAGGCGATTGGGACCGATTCGCGCGCCGGCTCACACACCTCGCGCGTGCCGTGACGCTGACGGGCACGGATCGGCGCCGATGTACTCCAGGCGTGCGTACGCCGAACGGTCCCGTGCCTACAGCCGGATGCGGGCCTTGGTCTCGCGGGCCAGCTCACGGCGCATGTCGCGCTCCGCGATGGCGCGGCGCTTGTCGTGCGTCTTCTTGCCGCGCGCAATGCCGATCTCCAGCTTGGCGTGGCCGTCGCGGATGTAGAGCCGCAGGGGCACCAGGGTGAAGCCCTTCGACTGCACGCGGCCCACCAGCTCGGCGATCTGGTCCCGATGGAGCAGCAGCTTCCGGGTCCGCGTCGGCTCATGGTTGTTCCGGTTGCCCTGCTCGTAGGGGGCGATGTGGGCGCCGATCAGCCAGGCCTCGCCACGCTCGATGCGCGCATAGGCCTCGGCCAGGTTGGCGCGCCCGGCGCGGATCGACTTGATCTCGGTCCCGGTCAGCACAAGGCCCGCCTCGAGCGTGTCCTCGATGGCGTAGTCGTGCCGGGCGCGGCGGTTGAGGGCGACGGTCTGCTCAGGCATCGGTCCAGCGGAAGATCGGTCAGGCGCATGCTACGAGGCGGAGACAATGGAAAAGCCGGCCCTTCGGCCGGCTTTCCGACGCTACCACGCGAGGTCGCTTAGCGCACCGCCTCGGTGGTGGCGTGACAGGGAATATCCACTGCACACCACCTCCTTTCGTTGCCCAGATCCTAGCAGCCCTGCGCGACGCTGCGCAATGGCGGGTTGCTCAGAACGCCGCGACCGCCTGGCCAGAGGGGTCGTAGCTGACCGGCGAGGCGCTGGGGACGAGGCCGGCCGGGCTGGGGTCGGCTGACGAGGCGGGGGCCTGGGTGCCATCCTCGCCCAGGGCGCGATCGGTCAGGAACTGCACCGCCCGCTCCAGGAAAAGGTCGCGATCCGGCGGCGTTCCGTCCGGGACGTCGACCACGATGTCGGGCTGCACGCCGTCGGGGGCCACGCTGTTGTGATCGGGGGTGAACCAGCGCGAGATGGTGATCCGCACGCCGCCGCCGTTATCCAGCGGATCCCAGAGCTGCACCGTGTTCTTGCCGTAGGTGTGCTGTCCGATGATCGTCGCCCGCCCGCGCTCCTTGAGCGCCGCCGACACGATCTCCGAGGCCGAGGCCGAACCGTTGTTGACCAGCACGACCACCGGGATCTTCGGATCGGTGGCCACGCCGTCGCCGGTCGCCTCCCAGCGCTTCACGCCGTCCGCGGCCGACTCCTGCGTGAATACGAGGCCGCTCTTGATGAACTCGGACGCGATCTTGTTGGCCGCGTCGATGTAGCCGCCCGGGTTGTCCCGCAGGTCGAAGACGAAGCTGGTGGCGCCATCGTCCAGCAGCCCGGCGATGGCGTCGTGGAACTGGGTGGAGCTAGGGTTCGAGAAACCGTGCAGCGCCACGTACCCGATGTTGTCGTCGAGCAACCGGCTGGTGACCTCGCGCATCGTGATGTCGGCGCGGGTGATGGTCATCTCCAGCGCCCGATCTTCGCGGCGCAGGGACAGCGTCACCTGTGTGCCTGACTCGCCGCGCACTTGCTTGACTGCGTCCTCCAGCGAGAGCCCGTTGACGCTCTCCCCGTCGATGGCGGTCACGATGTCGCCGGCCCTGAGGCCGGCCTTCTCGGCCGGTGAGTCCTCCAGCGGCGCCACCACCACCAGGGCGCAGGTCTCGCTGAAACTGGTACACGCCTCCAGCTCGTCGGGGTTGTCCAGGTTGCGGACGCCCATCTCGGCGCCGATGCCGCTGAACTGGCCCGACAGGTCGCCAAGGGCGCGCTGGTAGTCATCGGGCGACATGTAGCCACTGAACGGGTCCTGGACGCCGTGCTCGAACATGCCCTGGATGGCGCCCTCTGCCAGCTTGGTGTCATCCAGCTGGTCGACGTACTGCGCCTTCAGCTTGTCGTAGGCGTCGCAGAACGGCACGAAGGCTTCGCTCGGGGCAACGCAGGAGCCGTTGGCGCCGCCGGCGGCCAGGTAGCCGCCCACGAACAGGAGGGTGCCGACCATGGCGGCAAGGCCCAGTGCCACGACCCAGGCAATCGGCGAGGAGCCGGTGCGGGTTGGCCTGGCGGGGTGCGGCGTCAGCGTCTCGTCGGTGGCGGGCATGGCCGGGTCGGGCCGCTGCTGGTCGGGGTCAGGCGCCGGGGACGCGGTGTCAGTGGTGGTATCGGTCATTGGGGCGGCAATGTATCACCGGGTTCGTCCGGACCCGGTTACGGGCGCATTACGTTTCGCTTATCGAGCTCGGCGCCCGTCGAGACCGAGCGGTATTGCGTGCGATACGCAGGATGGGCGTACACGAGCACCGGCAGCGGCCGTCGGCTGCCCTGCGCGATCCCTC
>DATEOS010000330.1:0-2353 GCA_035273815.1 Candidatus Limnocylindria bacterium | reverse complement strand
TCGGCCGAATGCGGGCGCAGCAGCGGCCGCAGCCGGTATGCCAGATAGAGGTTGCCGGACACGAATAGGGCCATTGCCAGGCCGACGGCGAGGAACAGCAGCAGCCGGGTGATCAGCATGCCGGTGAAGACCTCGGTGAAGTCCACCTCACGGAACCAGAGCAGGTCGGTGTACGCGTCGATGCCCCAGCCCAGCAGCGTGAAAAGAAGGAAGACCCCGACCAGGACGCCGACGGTGACGCGACCGCGCCGGCTCATCCTCGGCAGAGGACTGTTACGCATGACCAACGTAGGCTCCGGTTGTCGTTACGAGTTCGAGCACGGCTTCGGCGTACCGCCGCTCGTGAAGGTCTGTAGTGCGCTCAGCGCATCGTCCACCGTGGCCACCTCCGCCATCGGCAGGCCCGGTACGGCGTTGCGCAGTGCCTCGGCGCAGTTGTCGATCGGCACCAGGAAGAGCTGGGCGCCGGCGTCCTTGGCGCCCACCAGCTTCTGCGGGATGCCACCGATCGGTCCGACGTTGCCCTCGTCGTCGATGGTTCCGGTGCCCGCGATGATCCGGCCACCGGTCAGGTCCGCCGGCCGCAGCTTGTCGATGATGCCCAGGCTGAACATCAGGCCGGCGCTGGGCCCGCCGATCTCGTTCAGGTCGATCTTGACGTCGAACGGGTGCGGCTGGTCGGTGGTCACCGACACACCGATCCGCGGCGTCTCCGACCCGTCCGTGCGGGTGACCACCCGCGCGGTGCCGGAGCTGCCGTCGCGGGTGTAGCCGACGGTCAGGCCGGTGCCCGGCGGCTGCGCCTGTACCAGCTCCTGCAGCTTCTGCGGGCTGGTCACCGCGGCGCCGCCGACGGTCGCGATCACGTCGCCCTTCCGCAGCTTGCCGGCCGACGGCCCGTCCGGGGTCACGCTGTTCACCACCACCCGCACCGGGTAGCCCAGTTCGCGCAGCGCGACCGTCACCGCGGCCACCTGGGAGGTCTGGAACTCCTGCTGGTTCTGCTCCTCGACCTCTTTCTCGGTCCGCTCCGGCGGATAGATCACGTCCCGCGGGACCACCGCCTGCTCGTGGCTGAACCAGCCACGGATCGCCCAGACCAGTTCGACGTCGTTCTGCACCCCTACGGTGGTGAGCCGGAGCTGGCCGGTGGACTCGGACGTGTCCGCCTTCGTCACCTGGATCACTTGTTTGCCGTTGTCCGAACCGAGCGTGTTCACCGTCGGACCGGGCTTGAGGACCACGTACGGCATCGGCACCGCCATGACACCGATGGCCAGCAGCGCGGTGGTCAGGGCGCCGAGGATGACGGTGACACCGCGACGTCTCATGCGCGAGAGCGTACCTACCCACCCTGAGTTCTCTCTGAGCTGACACCTGCATCGGTCCGATGGGCTTGATTCGCGCGTACCGTTGACCTCGTGCCTGATATCCCGTTCGGCTTCTCGCTGCCGGGCGCCCAGCCGCCCGACCCCTCCGACCCGCAGCAGATGCAGCAGTTCATGGCTCAGCTGCAACAGATGTTCGCCGCCCCCGGCAGCGGTCCGGTCAACTGGGACCTGGCCCGGCAGGTCGCGGCGAGCCAGCTGTCCGCGTCCGGCGACCCGGCGGTGACCATCGTCGAGCGCAACCAGGTCGAGGAGTCGCTGCGGCTCGCCGACCTCTGGCTCGATCCGGCGTCCGCGCTGCCCAGCGGCATCCGCACCGCGACGGCGTGGAACCGCAACGAGTGGATCTACAACACCCTCGAGGTGTGGAAGAAGCTGTGTGACCCGATCGCGGGCCGCATGGTCGGCGCGATGAGCGACCTGGTGCCGGAGGAGGCGCGGGCCCAGCTCGGCCCGATGCAGTCGATGGTGGCCACGCTCGGCGGCGCGTTGTTCGGCGGTCAGCTGGGCCAGGCGCTCGGCCAGCTCGCCGCCGAGGTGCTCAGCGCGGGCGACATCGGCCTTCCGCTGGGACCCGCGGGCACGGCCGCGCTGATCCCGGGCAACATCCGGGCGTACGGCGAGGGCCTGGAGATCCCCGAGGACCAGGTGCGGCTGTACGTGGCCCTGCGCGAGGCCGCCCACCAGCGGCTGTTCCAGCACGTGCCGTGGCTGCGCGCGCACGTGCTGACCGCGGTGGAGACGTACGCCAACGGCATCACGGTCAACCGGGAGGCGATCGAGGAGGCGATGAGCCGCGTCGACCCGGCCGACCCGGAGTCGATGCAGGCGATGGCGCTGGAGGGCATCTTCACGCCGGAGGACACGCCGCAGCAGAAGGCCGGCCTGGCCCGGCTGGAGACGGCGCTGGCGCTGATCGAGGGTTGGGTGGGCCACGTCGTCGACCAGGCCGCCGGCGACCGGCT
>DATEOS010000329.1:0-3729 GCA_035273815.1 Candidatus Limnocylindria bacterium | reverse complement strand
CTGATCTGTACGTGATGGCCACCGATGTCGACGGCGTCTACGTCGACTGGGGCACGCCCGACCAGCGCCGTATGAATAGGGTCACCACCGAAGAGCTGGAGGCCGGCAGCTTCCCGGCCGGCTCCATGGGCCCGAAGGTGGATGTGGCAGTAGAGTTCGTCAAAGCGACCGGGAAGCGCGCCGCCATCGGCTCATTGGACGACATCGACGCCATCGTGGCCGGGACCGCCGGCACGAACATCGTTCCCGCCGACGCGTAAGTCGGCGGCATGATCTGACCAGACGAGCGAAGGAGCGAACCTAGATGGCCACGTTTGGCGTCCAATCCGAGGTGGGAAAGCTGCGGCAGGTCATCGTGCACCGGCCGGAACTGAGCCTGCAGCGCCTAACCCCGGACAACCACGACGAGCTTCTCTTCGACGACGTGCTGTGGGTTGAGCGCGCGCAGTGGGAGCACGACCAGTTCGTGGCCCGCATGCGCGAGCGCGGCGTCGAGGTCTTCTACGTGCAGGACCTGCTGGCCGAGGCGCTGGCCGCCAGCCCGGAAGCGCGCCAGCGGCTGGTCGACATCGTGACCACGGAGTTCGTGGTCGGCCCAGGCCTGGTCGACGATGTGCGGGCGGCGCTCGCCGACTTTCCGGCCGACAAGCTGGCCAAGCACCTCCTGGGCGGACTCACGGTGGGCGAGCTGGGGATGGACCTGGCCAGCGTCAAGCGGCATTCGCTGATCGCGGCGGCCGTCGACGACCCGACGATCTTCGTCCTCCCTCCCCTTCCCAACTCGCTGTTCACGCGCGACTCGTCGTGCTGGATCTACAACGGCGTCTCAGTGAACCCCATGTACTGGCCGGCGAGACGCCGCGAGGCCTACAACATGGCCGCCATCTACCGTGCCCATCCCATGTTCGCCGATGCCGACTTCGAGTTCTGGTATCCCCACCTCGGTGAGGACGAGCGCTTCCAGGCGGAGGACTTCGGCCAGGCCACGCTGGAGGGGGGCGACGTCGAGATCATCGGCAACGGGGCCGTGGCCATCGGCATGTCGGAGCGGACCCAGGGCCGCATGATCGAGCAGATCGCGCTGGCGCTGTTCGCGAAGGGGGCCGCCGACCGCGTGATCGCCGCGGTGATGACCAAGGACCGCGCCCACATGCACCTGGACACGGTCTTCACCATGCTCGACCGCGACAAGGTCACCGCCTTTCCGAAAGTGGTCGAGGGCATCCGCGCCATCAGCATCCGTCCGGGCGAGAAGGAAGGCACCCTGGACGTGCGCGAGGACAAGGACCTCCTTTCGGCTGTGGCCGATGCGGTGGGCGTCCCGAAGCTGCAGGTGGTGGCCACCGGCGGCGACGCGTATCAGCAGCAGCGCGAGCAGTGGGACGACGGCAACAACGTCGTCGCGCTGGAGCCGGGGGTGGTAGTCGCCTACGAGCGCAACACCTTCACCATCGCGAAGATGCGTGAGGCGGGGGTCGAGGTGATCGAGATCGCCGGCTTCCAGCTCGGCAAGGGCCGTGGCGGAGGCCATTGCATGACCTGTCCAATCCAGCGCGACCCCATTTGAGGTATCGACCATGGAACGCAGCGAGGATGTCTCGGCCTGGGTCATTGCCATCATCGCCATCGCGGCGCTGGTGCTGATGCTGGCGCTGGTGCGCGGCACGCAGGCCCACAGCCGCTACGGCGACGCACCGGTCCCGGCGTTCATCGAGGTGATCGCCTGAGCGGGCGCGTCCCGCCTCGCGATCGGACCAGCCGCCGATGACGCAGGAGGCCGCCGCGCCGCGCGCCCCGTCCATGCTGGACGCGCTGATCCCGGTCTTTGCGCTGGTTTTCCTGATCGGCCTGACCATCGGCCTGTTCGGGACCGATGCGACCGGCGGGCCGCTGCAGGTCGCGCTCCTCACCAGCGCCCTGGTGGCGGGTGCGGTGGCCCTCAAGAACGGTCACTCCACCACCCGAGTTCGCGACGCGGCCATCGGCGGGGTCAGCTCGGCGATGGGCGCCATCTACATCCTGCTCGGCGTCGGCGCTCTGATCGGCGCCTGGAACATGGCCGGCACCATCCCGACCGTCGTCTACTACGGCGTCGGGCTCCTGAACGAGCAGTGGTTCTATCCGGCCACGGCAATCATCTGCGGCCTGGTGGGCCTGGCCATCGGCAGCTCCTGGACCACCGCGGCAACGCTTGGCGTCGCCTTCGTGGCGCTGGCGCCGCTGGTCGGCGCCGATCCGGTGATCGCCGCCGGAGCGGTCATCTCCGGCGCCTACTTCGGCGACAAGATGACACCCATCTCCGAGACGACTGTGCTGGTGCCCTCGATGGTTGGCAACGTGACCACCCAGGAGCACATCGGCGCCATGCTATGGACCTCCGGACCAGCCGTAGTGATCGCCCTGGTCGGCTTTGCATTGATCGGGCTGTTGTCGCCGCCTTCGGGATCGGCCTTCGATCCGTCCACCGTTCAGGATGTGCTGGCGTCCGAGTTCTCGATCTCGCTGATCAACCTCCTGCCGCTCGTGTTCCTGATCATCCTCTCGCTGCGACGCGCCCCGCCCTTCCTGGCGATCTTCGCGAGCGCGCTGTTCGCCGCGGTGATGGCCGTCTTCACCCAGCCCGCCGCGGTCCAGGCGTTCGTAGGCGACACGTCGAAAGGCGCGGTGGGCACCGCACTAACAGCGATCTACGGCGCGCTGGCGACCGGATTCGTGTCGAGCACCGGAAACGAAACAATCGACGCGCTCTTCTCACGCGGCGGCATGGCGTCGATGCTGAACACGATCTGGCTGGTGCTCGGCGCCCTGTCGTTCGCCGCGATCATGGAGGACGCCGGCTTCCTGGAGCGCCTGGTCCGTCCCATCGTGACCAGCGCCAGGTCGACGGGTCGCCTGATCGCCTCGGTGATCGGCACCTGTATCGGCCTGAACGTTATCGCCGGCGACCAGTACGTCGCCATCGTCATGCCCAGCCGGGTCTACCGCTTCGAGTTTGCGCGGCGCGGGATCGCCCCCCGCATGCTGTCGCGGGCGGTGGAGGACTCCGGCACGGTCACCTCGCCACTGGTGCCATGGAACAGCTGTGGCGCCTACATGGCCGGCGTGCTGGGGGTGGCCACGGTCGCTTACCTGCCGTTCTGCTTCTTCAACCTGCTCAGCCCCGTGATCTCGTTGTTCTACGGCTTCACCGGGATCAATATCGAGCACGTCGAACCGGCCGCCGGCGTGCCCGGCCCCACGGGGAGCGGCCCCGGTCCGGCTGAGGCCATAGCCCAGGGAGATGCGTCATGACGGTTGCCGAAGCGCCCGCGTCCGAAGCCCCTCAGGAGCCGAAGCGCGGCTTCTCGCTGCCGAGCGCGTACACCATCCTGTTCGCGCTGATCATCGTGGTGGCGGTCGCCACCTGGATCATCCCCGCCGGCCGGTACGACCTGGACGAGAACGGGCAACCGGTGCCGGGCAGCTACCACTCGGTCGAGCAGAATCCGCAGCGGATCATCATCGACTCGCTGCTGGCGCCGATCAACGGCCTGTACGGGATCGAGGGCGAGGACGGCAGCATCAGCTACTACAACTCCGGCGAGCTGTTCGGCGCCATCGACGTCGCGCTGTTCATCCTCGTGATCGGCGGCTTCCTCGGCGTCACGATGCAGACCGGTGCGATCCAGGCCGGGATCGCCCGCGTCGTCGAGCGGCTCAAGGGCCGCGAAAGCCTGCTGATTCCGATCC
>DATEOS010000328.1:0-3299 GCA_035273815.1 Candidatus Limnocylindria bacterium | reverse complement strand
ATCGTCGTGGTCGCCGCCTCGGCAGGGTCGGCCCTGGTCGAGACCGGCGTCGGACCAGTCATCGGTTGGGGGCTTGCCGCCTGGCGAACCGAGCAGATGCTGGTCAAACTCAACCGGGCCGCCATAGTCGCACAAGCCGGCGGTGGTCTGGTCATGGGTTTCGCCGGCTGGATACAAGAGGTCAACTGGCGCCTCGGCGAACTGAAAAACATCGGCCTGCCAGGTACGGCCTATGATCACCCGGCCGTGACTCGATGAACATCCCTACCGCCGATCCGTTGCGCTCCCTCGCGGGAGACAACCATGCACTCGCCACGGTCCTGCGGTCCATGCTTCACCATCTGGCCGATACCTCCGACAACGAACTCATGCGTCAAATCGCCAAGGCAGCCCTCGCCGGCGAGTGCGACCTGCGCGCACTGGTCACCACCGACGTCCTGCGCGAGCACGTCCAGCAACAGTTCGGCCGCCTCCGCGCCCTGAGTGGCCACATCGGCCACAACGAGTTCCACCGGCAGGGCATCCTCGTCGCCGAGACCATAGACGCGGCCCGCACCAACCGCGCCCACCTGGACGGCTTCTGAGAGCCGCATCCACATTCGTGGACGCGGCAAACGATTCCAGTGCGGGCACACACTCGCTGTCGGATACCACCAGGGTGCCTCGCCATTGGCATGCCAACCCGGTCGCGACGCATTCCGCATAGCGCCGGCTCGGACTGATATTCAGCGCCCGTGACCTGTCCACCATCGGTCACGACCGACCCGCTCCCGATCGACACCGACCGCATCGACGTCCTCGATTTCCAGCCGCGGACCTGACACCGTGCGCCGGCCATTTTGCTCATCGCCCAGCGGTCTTCTTTGGCGGCCCGCCTTTCGCCGGGGGTATGCCGTGTTCCCGCGCGAGTACCCGCACGTGCGACGGGCTGAACGGCGAGAGTTCGACGACCTCGGTCGGGGGCACGCCAGCCCTCAGCGCGGCCACGACGGCGTCGACGGCAGCCTGACGGGCTTGATCGAAATGTTGCTCGGCCTCCCGGTACTTCGCGCTGGCGCGACCGAGCACCTGGCGTGGATCACTCACCGACACACGGTATCCGCCCGCCGATCCAATACGCGCACGGCGCGGCGCAGCGTTGAACGCCGCCAACACAGCTAGCATAGAGCGCTGTATGGTGGCGATGTTGGATCGCTCCCGTGCTCACAGGAGGAGTCAAGGCACGTGCGACCTGGTGCCGGGCACCCTGCATGGTGCCAGCATGCTTATGCCCCCGGCGACGACACCCACACCCATTCGGCGACGGTCGGCGCCGCGGTTCTGGCCGCTGACACGACGATCGAGCTGGTCCTGGTTCAGCCCTCCGGATCACGGCACCCTGGGTTGGCGATGCACGTGGTGGACGGGGCGACCCGGCTGAGCCTCACCCTCACCGGCGCGCAGGCGTGGACACTGGCCGGCCTGTTCGTCGACGCAACCGTCGCGCACGCCCACGCGGTGGTCGACCAGACAGACACGGCCACCGACCAGGACACCGCGGCGGCCGCGATCGCTCGGCGCACCGGACCGGACCGCCCGCTGTGGCTGCTGGACCGGCACCCGAACGGCAGGATGCCCCGCCAGCGTGCCGGACGGCCGGCACGGTGCATCTACCGGCCAGGAGCCGGAGACAAACACCGGCCAGCGCGGGGTGACGGGTAGGTATGGCTCGCGAGCTGCGCCCAGGCGCGGCAGGCCCTGCGCGTCATGTTGCCCCAGGGATCAGGGACCGGGCGCAGCGAAGATGAGGTCGACGAGGGAGCGGCCGAAGACGGCGATGGCGGCGGCGCCGGCGATGAAGCTGATGCCGATGATGGCGATGCCGGTGGAGGTGAGCACGCGGGACATTTCACCTTTGCCCGCGCGGCTGATGAACAGGACACCGAGTGCTGCCAGCAGGATGGGCACAATCTTGGAGATGATGAAGTCGCGGATGCCGTCGGTGTTGATCACGGGCGCCGGTTCCGGCGTTTGGCTAGGTGTCGGGTCAGCCAGCCAGGCGACGGTAATGTCCAATATGGACTTGACGGTGTGAAGGTGTTCGGCATGTGGCACTTGTGGTGTCTCCCGTTATGCGGATGCGGTCCGGGCTGGTTCGAGTTCGGCGGCGGCGGTGCTCGCAGGGTGGCGCGGGTTGCTGTACGCGGCGGCGGGTCGTAGGCGGCTGAGCCACCACCCGGTGACGGCGGTAAGCATGGCGACGATGACGACGTTCGTGTTGGTGTAGCTATGGGTGAGCAGGACGACGGAGACGACCAAGGGCGAGAGCAGGATCTGCTGGCCGGTGCGGTGGACGAGCAGGGGCAGGATGGCCAGCGCGACCGTGACCGCGCCGAGGCGGTCCAGACCTGTCGGGAGCCGGTGGATCGCGCCGGCGGGTAGGTTGCCGACCAGGCCGGGCCAGTGCATGCGCAACTGCAGGTCGGCGTGGACGAGCAGCAGCCCCACGGTGGCGAGCACCGCGGTGGTGTTGGGAACCCGGAGCCAGATCTGCCACCGCAGCGCCGAGGTGTGGCCGTCGCGGATGAGCCGTGCGATCACGATGAGGGTGGCGGCAAGCAGCGCGGCGGGTCCCACGGCCCAGATAAGCAGCGCGCCGGTGGGCAGGGTGGGGTACGCGGTGGCGCCGAGCATCGCGGTCACCACCCCGGCCGAGACGCAGGCGCCGGCGGCGAGGTGCAGCCCGCGGGCGAGAGTGCCGCGCCGCTGGGCCTCGGTGTCCTGTGTGGAGTGTCGCAGCTGTTGGTCGGCCGAGCGGAGCACGACGGCGACCGCCCCCAGACAGACCAACACTCCTACCATGCTCCAGGCCGGCCACAGGGTGAGCAGGTGGCTGCCAGGGATCGTCGTGAGGTACTCAGCCAACGGGCTTCGGGGGCTGACGGCTGTGCGCTGCAACAACCACAGCAGTGCGGCGGCGCCGGCCAGAGGTACGGCGGCAGCCACGGCGTGACGGGCCTGGCGCAGTCGTCCGGACGTGGCCGGCCTTCGCGCGGAGAGCTCCAGTGCGCCGCGGATCGCGTCGGTGTCGGCGGCGGTGCGGGTCGGTGCGGTGATGCCGACCTCCCGCAGCCCGGCAGCGAGGGCCTGCATGTGCGTGGTTGGCGCGTGCAGCACCGTGGTGGTGATGGCGGCGCCGGCGAGTTCGGCCGCAGCGAGTGCCCGGCGGGCGAGGGCGACAGCTCCTTCGACAGGTGCGGCGCTGTCGCGGTCATCCGTGGACGTGATGCTGGCGAGGCTGTCGAACCCGTCGGCAGTGG
>DATEOS010000327.1:0-2068 GCA_035273815.1 Candidatus Limnocylindria bacterium | reverse complement strand
TAGGCACCCAGGCGCGACTTGAGCTGTTCGACGACCTTCGAGAAGTTGGCGCCGGTGCGGTCCATCTTGTTGACGAACGCAAGGCGCGGCACGTTGTACTTGTTGGCCTGGCGCCACACGGTCTCGGACTGCGGCTGCACGCCGGAGACCGCGCAGAACACGGCGCAGGCGCTGTCGAGCACCTTGAGGCTGCGCTCGACTTCGATCGTGAAGTCGACGTGTCCCGGGGTGTCGATGATGTTGAAGCGGTATTCCGGCAGGGACATGTCCATGCCCTTCCAGAACGCCGTCGTGGCAGCCGACGTGATCGTGATGCCGCGTTCCTGCTCCTGCTCCATCCAGTCCATCGTCGCGGCGCCTTCGTGCACTTCGCCGATCTTGTGCTGCTTGCCGGTATAGTAGAGGATGCGCTCGGTCGTCGTCGTCTTGCCCGCGTCGATGTGGGCCATGATCCCGATGTTCCGGGTCTTCTCGAGCGTGAACTTGCGCGGCATGAGGAAGTCTCAGGTCTGTGGTGGCAGAAAAAACGGGCCCCGCGGGCCCGCACGTACATCCAGGGAGGCTTGCCCGAAACGCGGGTCTATGTGCCGATCGTCTCCACAGGAAGTAGGCGCGCGCATGGGCACCAGCCCTCGCGGCGACGCATGACTATAGCATCGGTGTCGTGGCCGCCAGCGCGCCTGAAACGACGGTCCCAGGCCGCCTGACGACCTTCCTGCTGGGGGTGATCCTGCTCGGCGCGGTGCTGCTGATCGTGGCCGAGTTCCTGCCCCTCTACGAGATCCGCGTGGTCACCGCGGTGCCCAAGGGCGGGCACCACAGCGCGGGCGGCCATCACGGCTACGCGCTGCTCGTGATCGGGCTGGCGCTGACGCTGGCGGTGCTGCGAGGCAGACGCCGTGGGTCACGCCCCGGGTCCGACCCGTCGCGGCTGGAGCTGGCCTACGTCGGGGTGCTCGTGCTGGCTGCAACGGCCCTGATCGCCGTCTCGCTGGTCACGGAGCGCAACGTCGACGCCCGGTCGGCCACGCCAGACGTCCGCGTCGCCGCCGTGGCCTCGCAGTGGCGGTGGTCGTTCACCGTCTCCGAGGCCGGCCGGCAGGCCGCACCGGCGGTCGACCTGGTGGTGCCGCAGGGGGCGACGGTGGCGATCACGCTGCGCTCGACCGACGTGATCCACTCGATGTGGGTGCCCGAGGTGCGGTTCAAGCGCTACGCGTTCCCCGACCGGACGAACCGGTTCGACCTCGAGTTTCCCGACACGGGCTCGTTCGAGGGGCTGTGCGCGCAGTTCTGCGGGCTCGAGCACGACACGATGCGGTTCACCGTGCACGTGCTCGACCGGCGGGGCTTCGATGCCTGGCTGGCGGAGCACGGGTCATGACGGTCGCCGTCCTTCCCGGGCGGGGCGTGATCGGGTGGGCGGTGGCGGCCGATCACAAGAGCGTGGCGGCCAGGGTGGCAGCGGCCGCCGGCATCTTCATGGTGCTGGGCGGGGCGGTCTCGCTGGTGATGCGCGCCGAGCTGGCGCACTCGGGCATGCAGGTCACGTCCCGGGACACCTACAACGAGCTCTTCACCACCCACGGCACGACCATGGTGTACCTGGTCATGGTGCCGCTGGCCCTGGCGCTTGGCGCCTACCTGGTGCCGCTGCAGATCGGCGCCGCCGAGCTGGTGGCGCCGCGGGTCAACCTGTTCGCATCATGGCTGCTCGTGCTCGGCGGGCTCTCCATCTACGGCGGCTTCATGACCGCCCACGGCGCCGCCCGCAACGGCTGGACGGAGTTCCTGCCGCTGTCGGGTGAAAGCTTCTCGCCGGGGCCGGGCACCGACATGTGGGTGATCGGCGTCGCCCTCGCCGACGCCGCGGCGATCCTGCTCGCCGCGACCATCCTGCTCACCATCCTCACCCGCCGGGCGCCGGGCATGACCATGCTGCGGCTGCCCGTGTTCACCTGGACGGTGCTCGTCACCTGCCTGCTGACGCTGTTCGGGTTCCCCGCGCTGGAGGCGGCCCTGGGCCTGATCGAAGCCCAGCGCCACTTCGGCGCCGACATCGATCCGG
>DATEOS010000326.1:0-2047 GCA_035273815.1 Candidatus Limnocylindria bacterium | reverse complement strand
GCTCCTCCTCGAGGCTCGTGGCCGATGCACACCGACCACGTTCCATCATCCTGGGTGGAGCAGCCACCCCGGTCGGGAGCCCCAATCACTCCATCTGAGACCTTTGCGTGAGGGCGCCATGTAGGCTGGCTGCCACCAGCTGAGTCGGTATCAGACGGTCCAGAACGCCAATCGGTGGATGAAACCAGCCCTCAGCTCATCATTGCCGCTCCTTTCTGCCCTTTTTGCTCCACGCTGGGCGCACTCCACCCCTCAGGCCAGCCCGAGGGCGAGCGCCCGGCGCAGGTTGATGGCAGCACACAAGGCCTGCAGCTGGACGTCGTTGCGCGCCAGGCCGAGATAGCGCACGCGGCGGTAGCCGTAGGCCCGCTTCATGGTCGCGAACAGCCGCTCGACCCCGGCCCGGATCGGTGCCACCGCCTTGTTGAACGCCACCTGCCACGGCCTGAGCGGCCGGTTGCGCCGCGCCTGGTACATGATCCTTGGCTCGATACCCTGCTTCCTGAGCCGCTTGCGTCGGGCCGCATCGTCATAGGCCTTGTCGGCGTACACGGCATCCTCGTCACCCTGGACGAGACCATCCCCCATGACGCTGTCGTGCACGTCGGCCGGGGTCATCACCACCTCCCGGACCAGCCCGCTGCCCTCGTCGACCGCGGCGTGCGCCTTGTAGCCGAACCGGCTCCGGCCATTCTTCTTGGTCCAGCCCGCCTGCGGGTCGTGCCCCGACACCTCGCCGGCGTCACCCGCCGGCGGCCGCACCGCGGCTTCCAGGATGGTGGCGTCAATCAGCGTGCCCCGACGTAGGATCAGCCCCCTGGCGTCCAGCTGCCGGTTAACCTCGGCCAGGAGCTTCTCCGCCAAGCCGTGCCGCGCCAGCTGCTCGCGGAAGCGCCAGATCGAGCTGTGGTCCGGGACGCTCTCGGCTAGCGGAATGCCCGCGAAACGCCGGAAGGAGAGCCGGTCGTCAACCGCCGCCTCAAGCCCCTCGTCCGACAGCCCGTACCACTGCTGGAGCAGCAGCAGCTTGACGTAGGTCAACAAGGGGTAGGCCAGCCCGCCTTCCCGGCTGGCGTAGATGCCGGCGACGATCGTCTCCAGAGCCGGCCAGTCGAGCACCGTATCCAACCGGTCCAGCCACTCGCTCTTCTTGCCCCGACGCCGCACGATGCTGTCCGCCAAGCCAAGTTGCCGAAAGTCACGCCGCGCCATCACCGAACCTCAGCGCCATTTCCGACATTGAATCAGAAACTTGGCGGTCGTGCAAAGGTCTCATACCGCCCCTACGAAGTGGTGACGGACGCGGGCAGCCAGGGATAGCTGGTGAGCGAGCGGAGCCGCCCTGGCTCGGCCAGGAGCGCATTCCAGGCGGCGCAGGCGGCATCGAGCACGGCCTCGTAGCCGCCGGCGAGCACGCGATGGCTGAGCCAGCGTTCTCGGAGGTAGAGCCAGACCCGCTCGACCGGATTGAGTTCGGGGCTGTAGGGCGGCAGGTGGACCAGGGTCAGGTTCGCCGGCACGCTCAGGCTTTCACTGATGTGCCAGCCGGCCCGATCGAGGATCAGCACGGCGTGGGTCCCGGCCGGCACGGCCGCGGCGAGCTCGGCCAGGAAGAGGTTCATGGCGGTGGTCGAGACCTCGGGCAGGACCAGGGCCACGCCGGTGTCGCGTGCCGGGCAGACGGCACCGAACAGGTGGGCGGACGCGAAGCGGTGCTCGTGCAGCCCGCGCGGCCGGGTGCCTTTCTGGTACCAGACGTGGGTGACGCGGCCCTTCTGGCCGATCCGGGCCTCATCCATGAACCAGAGCTCGACCCGCTCGGCCTCGGGATGCCGCGCTGCTGCTTCCTGCATCAGGCCGGGCAGGGCTTTTTGAACCGCGCTTGTGCCACCGGATCGGCCTCGGGGTGGACCGGCCGGGCCTTCTGCCAGGAGAGGTCGAGGCTCTTGAGCAGCCTCAGCATGCCGTTCTCGGCGTAGCGCACCCCGAAGCGGCGCTCGACCACGACGCACAGGTCACGGGCGCGCCAGGCGACACAGCCGTCGCG
>DATEOS010000325.1:0-5119 GCA_035273815.1 Candidatus Limnocylindria bacterium | reverse complement strand
GCTCCCAGAAGATCTGCTGCGTCCCGTTGCCGTGGTGATAGTCCACGTCCAGGATCGCCACCCGCGCGAAGCTTGCCTCGCGCCGCAGCCACTCGGCCACGATCGCGGCGTTGTTGAAGAAGCAGTAGCCGCCCAGCATGCCGCGTGCGGCGTGGTGCCCAGGCGGCCGGCACAGGCCGTACGCCAGCCGCTCGCCTCCGACCACCCGCGCGGCCGTGCTGAGCGCCACGTCCACTGCCGCTCGGGCTGCGGCCGCGGTGCCGGCGACGATTGGCGTGGCCGTGTCGAAGCAGAATGCGCCCAGGCGATGGTGCGCCGCCGATGGCAGGTCCGTGAGCGCCATCGGGCCGGCATAGGCCGCCAGCTTGAAGGTGTCGGGCAGCAACGGCCGCGAGCCGTCGATGTCGCCGGCGGCCAGCGCATCGGTCCAGACCGTGTCGACCACCTCAACCAGGTCGCGGTCATGAACCGCGATGATCGGGTCCGTGCTGAAGGCGTCCGGCTCGACCATGGTGAAGCCGCCATCGGCCGCCAGGGCACGCTCGATCTCGATCGCTCGCTCCGGTGCCTCGAAGCAGGGCACTTCGCGGCCTGCCATGAGCTCGACCAGGCCGGTATGGCCCAGGTGGGCATCGCTGCGAATGACCGGTGTTGGGGATGGGCGCTCGACCACGGGCCGCGAGTGTACCGAGCGGCCGCTAGCCGAATCGCCCGCGCGTCGTACACTCGGCGCGATGACCTCGATCGATGACCGCGCTGCCGTCCAGGCGCTGCGGGGCTGTCCGTTGTTTGCGCCCTGTCCGGAACCCGTGCTGGCCGACGTCGGCCGCCGCCTCCGCCGCCGCCACTTCCGGCGCAACGAGGTGATCTTTCACCAGGGCGACCCGGGGGACGCGCTGCACGTCATCACCGGCGGCGCGGTCAAGATCCTGCTGCCGTCGGCGGAGGGCGACGAGGCAATCATCGCCACGCTGCGCCCGGGCGACTTCTTCGGTGAGCTGTCGTTGCTTGACGGTCGGCCGCGCTCGGCCACCGCCACCACAGTCGAGCCAAGCGAAACCCTCAGCCTGCCGCGGGACGTGTTCCGCGAGCTCGTGCAGCAGCACCCGGAGCTGCGCGATGCGCTGTTCGCCGCCCTGGCCGGCCTGCTGCGGCGCATCACCAAGCACGTGGAGGAGCTCCATTTTCTCGACCTGGCGGGTCGCCTGGCCGCTCGCCTCTCAGAGCTCGCGCGTCAATCGCACCCCGGCACCACGCGCGACATCGAGCTGGACTGGCCCTACACCCAGTCCGATCTGGCGGCCATGATCGGCGGGACGCGGCAGAGCGTGAACCGGCTGCTGGCCGACCTGATTGACGACGGCATCCTGCGCCTGGAGCACGAGAAGCTGATCATCATCGACCTCGACGCACTGGACCAGCGCGCCGAGCGCTGAGCGGCGGCTACTGGACGGCGGCTCCGGCTCCCCAGCGGGCCACCTCGGCATCCAGGTCCAGCGGCATGATGGTCGCCTGCTCGGCGAACTCACCCCACGCCGCGCGCGGGACCTGCCACATGACCTCGAACTCGTTGCCATCGGGATCGCGCCCGTAGAGGGACTTGCTGACGCCGTGGTCGCTGGCGCCGGACAGGGCGCGCAGCCGGGTCAGGGTCTTGGCCATCTCGGCCAGCTGCTCGATGGTGTCGATCTGCCAGGCGAGGTGGTAGAGGCCCACCGAGCCGCGCGGCGGTTTCGCGGCCGCCGGCCCCACCTCGAACAGCCCCAGGTCGTGGTGGTTACCGCCCGTCGGTGAGCGCATGAAGGCGGCGCGCATGCCGACGGGCCGCTCGATCTCCTCGAAACCGAAGGCGTCCCGATAGAACGCCGCGGCGTGGTCGACGTCGCGGACGAACAGGACCGCGTGGTTGAGGCGAGTAATGGGCATGGGTTCTCCTACCGCGCCAGCTTCCAGGCACTATGCCAGGGCCAATTGTTGGCCATATTCAGGGAGATGTTGGCCCACGCCATGCCCTCCAACGCGCGCGCCATCTTCAGCCCGCCGACATCGAGCGGCTCCAGCCCGGCGTCGCGCACGAGCGTGGCGGCCGTGGCCTTGGCGCTCGAATCGTCACCGGCGATGAACCCGTCAAGCGGCTGTCCATCCTGGTTCGGCTCGGCCAGGCGCGACGCGAAGACCGTGTTGAATGCCTTCACCACGTTCGCCTCCGGCAGCCAGGCCTGGAACGCCTCGGCGTTGCTGGTTCCTTCCTCCACGATTCCCGGCGAGTTGGTTACATCGATGACCGGCTTCGCGGCCACCTGGTCGCGAATCTCGTCCGCTACTTCGTGACCCGCCTTGAACGGAATGGCCAGCACGACCGCGTCAGCTCCGTCAGCCGCCTCTCGAGCGCTGGGCGCGGGCTCGCATGCGAGCCCTGCCGCTGCTTCGGCCGCCTTCTCGCTATTCGATGCCGCGACGACCACGTCGTGTCCCGCTGCGGTGAGCGCCGACGCCAGGGCGCCTCCGACGTTACCGACGCCAATGACTGCTACGCGCATTTGAAATGAACCTGCCTTCCGGAGTTTCGTAAGTAGTTGCGTGCGCAATCATCTCATGATTTGCGCAACCACGCAACTGTCGAGGATGCAGGCGCCATGCCGCCATGAGACGCCGCCTAGAATTGGACCGATGTTCTACGTGCAGCGCGGACGCGTCCCCCATAAGCGCCACACCCAGTTCCGCCGCGAGGACGGAACGCTGTACGCGGAAGAGCTCTTCGGGGTCGAGGGCTTTGCCGGTCGCTCGTCCCTCCTCTACCACCACACGCCGCCGACCCAGACACACCAGATCGACGAGCCGACTCCCATCAAGGTCGAGTCGGCCGATCCCGCCGGCACCGCGCCGCATCGGCACCACCTGGTCAACACCAGGGCCCTGGAACCCGCCGGTGACGCGCTGTCGGGACGCGTGCCGCTCTTCTTCAACGCCGACGTGACGTTCGGGGTGGTTCGCCCGGCGGAGCCGATGGGTGACTATTACCGCAATGGCGTGGCGGACGAGATGTTCTACGTGCACGAGGGCGCCGGCACCCTGGAGACGAATTTCGGTCCGATCGAGTACGGCCCCGGCGACTACCTGGTCATCCCCATCGGCACGACCTATCGGCTCATGCCGACGCAGGGCATCGAGCAACGGATGCTGTGGCTGGAGTGCCCGTCCGAGATCGAGCCGCCGCGCCGCTACCGCAACGAGTATGGCCAGCTGCTGGAGCACTCGCCCTACTACCACCGCGACATCCGCCCGCCTGACGAGATGGCGCCCGTCACCGACCACGGCGATTACGTGATCCACGTGCGCAGCCGGGATCGGATCACGCCCTACCACTACCACCACCACCCGTTCGACGTGGTCGGCTGGGACGGCTACCTGTGGCCGTTCGCGTTCAACATCGGCGATTTCGAGCCGATCACCGGGCGCGTCCACCAGCCACCGCCGGTGCACCTCACCTTCCAGCCGCGCAACTTCGTGGTCTGCAGCTTCGTGCCGCGCAAGTTCGACTACCACCCGCTGGCCATCCCGGCGCCGTACAACCATTCGAACATCAACAGCGACGAGGTCATCTACTACGTGGCCGGCAACTTCATGAGCCGCCGCGGCGTGGACATCGCCAGCTTCACCGTCCATCCGGCCGGGATCCCGCATGGGCCGCATCCGGGCACGGTCGAGGCTTCCATCGGCAAGGAGGCGACGGAGGAGCTGGCCGTCATGATCGACACCTTCCACCCACTGCACCTGACTCGCCAGGCGGTCGACCTGGAGGATGACCGCTACCCCTACTCGTGGATCCCGCCGGAGGACCACGAGGAGCACGCCCGCGAGCTCTCGGAGCGCGGCCCGGAGGCCTTCCCGGACTGAGGCGTCCGTGGCTGCCAGGTCGTGGCGTTAGCATCGGTCCTGCAGGAGGAGCCGCCATGACCACCGCAACCGCCATCCCGCTGAACATCTTCGAGAACGACCGCGAGCTGATCCTGGTGACGCCCATGCCCGGGGTGGCCGTCGAGGACATCAGCGTCGACGTGCGCGATGACGGCACGCTCACCATCCGCGCCAACCAGCACGGCGAGGGACAGGAGCGCATCAGCTACCTGCTGCGCGAGTGGAGCTACGGCCCGTTCGAACGCACCATCAGCCTGCCGCGCCCGGTCGACGCGGGTCGCGCCAACCTGAGCTATGGCAACGGGGTGCTGACGGTGTCTTTCCCGAAGGCGCCGGCGACCGCACCGGCCATGCTTGCGGTGACCTCGACCGGCCATGCCCGCGGCGTCACCAGCGGCCACGCCGGCCGGTCGGGCGGAGACCCCGATTCTCGGACGGTGGCCTGATGGCGGACGCCATCCTGAGCATCCGACGGTTCGACAACCCCGACGAGCGGCGCGACTTTCCGCTTGGCCAGTTCGAGCTCCTGAAGACCGGCGGCCTGACCATCGGCCGCGCCGAATACGAGCCTGGCTGGCGCTGGTCCGAGCACGTGGGGCGGTCACTCGGCAAGGCATCCTGCGACGTCCCGCACCTGGGGCTGGTGCTCGCGGGACGCAACCGGATCGAGATGGACGACGGTCGGGTGGTGGAGGTCGGTCCCGGCGACGTGTTCGAGATCGGCCCCGGCCATGATTCGGTGGTGGTCGGCGACGAGCGCTACGTCAGCATCCACTTCCTGGGCGCCGAGCATTACTCCGCCACGTGATCATCTACCTCCTGCGCCACGGCGACGCCGGCGATCCCCGACCCCAGGACGACGACGCCCGCGAGCTGTCCGACAAGGGTCGCAGGCGCCTGCACAACGCAGCCGGGCTGTGGCGTCGGCTGCGGGTCGCGCCCGAGGTCGTCATCAGCTCGCCACTGCCGCGTGCCCACCAGACCGCGGAGCTGTTGATCTCGGGAATTGGGCTGCCACTGCAGATCGCGATCGATGACCGGCTGCGTCCCGGCGCCGACTGGGCCGACCTGGCAGATGCGATGGCGGACCACCGCCCGACCGATCGGCTGGCCCTGGTTGGCCACGATCCAGACCTGTCGGAAGCGCTCGCCCACAGGAGCGGGGCGGCATCCATCGGCCTGCGCAAGGGCGGGATGGCCT
>DATEOS010000324.1:0-4377 GCA_035273815.1 Candidatus Limnocylindria bacterium | reverse complement strand
GCAGCAGCAGCGGCAGGGCCATCGCCACCGCCCCGACGGCCAGGTGGGTACCGGTGGCGAGCCAGGAACCGATCGGCCCGGCGCCGCGGAACCACACCGCCACCGCCAGCACGATCGCCACCCCGATCAGCAGCAGCCCACCGCCGTCACGCTGGTGCTCGCGGTCCAGCTCCTTGGCGGTGGCCGCCTGGCGCCCGATCGCGCGCACGACCCAGCCCAACGCGTGCGCCAGTCCCATCCAGAGCGCCGTGACGACGCGGAACGGGTTGCGCCCGTCCGTGGACGCGCTGGAACTGGCCGCCCGCCTGGTACGGGAGACCTCGGCGCGCGCTTTCTGGGCAGAGCTGCGCCGACCGGCCTGAGAGGTTCGGCCTGCCACGGATCACACGGTAGCGGCGCCGCCCGTCCGTACCCCGTCATTGCGGGCCGTGTCGCGCCTGCTTCGCCAGGCCCGGTACGCCCCGACCCACGCCGCCAGCACGACCAGCGCGAGCGCGGCCCGCACCTCGTTGACGTACCGGCCCGGGTAGATGACGCCCGTGACGTAGCGGTCGATGAACCCGCCCTGTACCTCCTGGTATCCCGCCACCTTCCGGGCCCAGCCCTCGGCCATCGTCAGCGGGCACTGCACCAGGTTGGTGAGGATCAGCACGCCCCACCCCACGGCGGCGGCGTGCGGCCAGAACGTCCATGGCCAGCGCCAGGCCAGGAACCCGCCCAGCAGCAGGTACGCCAGAAACGCGAAATGCAGGCCGAGCACGACCGTGACGAGCCACCCCACGTCCCCACGGTACCCAGTTGGACAGATCCCCGGGTACCGCCCGGTCCGGTCGGCCAGACTCCGGGCATGAGGGGGCTCGTCCAGCGGCTGGTCGGCTGGGTGCTGCGCACCTTCGCGACCCTGATCGAACGGCTGGCGTCGGTGGGCTTCGTGTACAGCGGCGTGGTCCTGGCCGCCCAGACCTTCATGGCCCTGCTACCGCTGCTGATCGTGTTGGCCACGCTGCTGCCGCCGTGGGTCGGGACGTCCATGGCACAAACCCTGCGTGACCGGCTGGGCCTGTCGGGCAGCACCGACGCCGCGGTGGGACAACTGCTGGCCGGCCGGGAGAACCTGCATGGCGTCGGGGTCTTCGGGACCATCGTCGTCCTGGCCTCGGCGACCAGCTTCACCCGTGCCCTGCAGCGCGTATACGAACTGTCCTGGGGCCTGCCTCGCCAGGGCCTGCGCGGCAGCCTGCGCGGCGTGATGTGGCTGGTCGGTCTCGCGACCTATCTGGCGATCGTCGCCTGGGCGATCCACGTCGCCGGCACCGGTCCGCCGGCCACCGCCCTGAAGCTGGCCGTCACGGTCGTCGGCGCCGTCGGCCTGTGGTGGTGGACGCCTTACGTGCTGCTCATGGGCCGGGTGCGCCTGCGGGCGCTGCTGCCCTGCGGGCTGCTCACCGGCGCCGCCATGGTGGTGATGGGCCGGGTGTCCGAGGTCGTCGTCCCCCGGGCCGTGCGCAGCAACGAGCGCCAGTTCGGCACCATCGGCACCGTCTTCGCCATCCAGTCCTGGCTGGTGGTGGTCTCCTGCACGATCGTCGCGGCGGCCGTCATCGGGGCGGTCGCGGCCCAGACCACCGGGCCCGTGGGGCGTTGGGCCCGGGGCAGCGCCGACCTCGAGGGCTGGCGCCGGTCACGGGTCGGCGCCTGACATCTGTCATGCGGTACCCGTGACGGGCGGATCCCCAGGGTTGCCGGCCGCGCCGACAGCATGGCTGGCATGACACACACGAACGGGGATCCGGCGGTCCGCCTGACCACCCTGACCAAGCGGTACGACCAGGTGGTCGCCGTGGCGGGGCTATCCCTCACCATCACGCCGGGCGAGGTCGTGGCTCTGCTCGGCCCCAACGGTGCCGGCAAGTCCACCACCATCGACATGCTGCTCGGCCTCACCCGTCCCGACGCCGGCCGGGTCAGCCTCTACGGGATGGAGCCGGTGGCGGCCATCCGGGCCGGCCGGGTCGGCGCCCTCCTGCAGTCCGGCGGGCTGCTGCCCGACCTGACCGTGGGCGAGATCGTCGGGCTGGCGGCCGCCCTGCAGGACCGGCCCCGGCCGGTTCGCGAAGTGCTGGACCGGGCCGGGCTCTCCGATCTCGCCAAGCGCCGGGTCGGCCAGCTCTCCGGCGGCCAGCAGCAGCGGGTCCGCTTCGCCATGGCCCTGGTGGCCGACCCCGACCTGCTGGTGCTCGACGAGCCGACCACTGGACTGGATGTCGAGGCGCGGCGGGCGTTCTGGGCCGCGATGCGCGTGGAGACCGAACGCGGCCGTACGGTCCTGTTCGCCACCCACTACCTGGACGAGGCCGATGCCTACGCCGACCGGATCGTGCTCATGCGGGCCGGCTCGGTGGTGGCCGACGGCACCGCGTCGCAGATCAAGTCGGTCGTCTCCGGTCGCCTGATCCGGGCCACCCTGCCCGACGCCGACCCCTCGGTGCTGGCGGCGCTGCCCGGCGCCGACTCGGTCGAACTGCGCGGTGACACCGTCCTGCTCACCAGCCGGGACTCGGATACCACCCTGCGGGCACTGCTCACCACCACCGCGGCCCGCGACATCGAAGTCACCGCGCACAACCTCGAGGAAGCCTTCCTGGCTCTGACTGTCGGAGAACCCTCATGAACCTCACCTACCTGCGCGCGGAGATCCTGCGCCTGATGCGCAACAAGCGGGTGCTCATCTTCAGCATCCTGATGCCGGCGGTGCTGCTGCTCATCTTCGGCGGACTGTACAAAAAGGACGTTCTCAACGGCACCAGCGCCGCCGCCTACCTGATGGTGAGCATGGGCCTGTTCGGCTCCATGTCGGCCGCGATCGGCTCCGGCGGCTCCATCGCGGTCGAGCGGGGCATCGGCTGGAACCGGCAGCTGCGGCTCACCCCGCTGCGGCCGGTGAACTACCTCCTCACCAAGGTGGTGCTGTCGCTCGTGATGGCGCTGCCCCCGATCCTCATCACGTACGCGGTCGGCGCGGTCACGCTGGACGTACGCCTGCCGGCGCAGACCTGGCTGCTCATCGCCGCCGGGTCGTGGCTGGGCGCGTTGCCGTTCGCCGCGCTCGGGCTGGTGATCGGCTACATCGCGAAGCCGGACAGCGTGCAACAGATCAGCGGCCTGCTATACATGCTGTTGGCCGCGTTCGGCGGCATCTGGGTGCCGGTCGAGCAGATGCCTGACCTCATGCACCGCATCGCCGAGTGGACCCCGACGTACTGGGTCGGCCAGATCGCCCGCAGCCCGTTGTTCCACCAGGCATGGACGATGCACGAGGTGTGGATGCTCGCACTGTGGACGGTCGTGTTCAGCCTGGTCGCGGTGCGGCGGTTCCGCCGGGACACGGCCCGGGCGTGAGAGCTAGCGTGACGGTCGTGGACCCCGCCTCTGCCGCGTCGTCAGCGACACTGCCCAGCGATCGGTGGCGCCGGTTCGGCTGGCTGTTCGCCACGCTGTGGCTGTTCTACCTGGCCCAGCCGATCAGCGAGGCCTGGCACCATGCGCCGGTGCGGCGATGGACCGCGTTGGCCGCGATCGTGACCTTCGCCGCGGTATTCGTCGGCACCTTCGCGGCGGCCCGGTCGCTACGGGCCGATCGACGGCGGATGGCGTACTGGCCGGCGACGTTGTTGATCGCGTTCGCGGCAACGCTGGCGGTCACCCTCACGCTGCTGTTGGGGCCGAACTCGCTGGCCCTGTTCGTGTACGTCGGTGTGATGGCGATCTTCCTGCTGCCCAACCGGATCGGGCCATTCGTGGTGCTGACGCTCGCCGTCGGCACCGTCGTGGCCCGGGGTATCGTGCCCGGTTGGCGCCAGGATCTCGGTATCGCACTGCAGATCGTCATGGGCGGGCTGGCCATGTTCGGCGTGGTCCAGGTCATCACCCGCAACCGCCAGCTCGCCGACGCGCACGACGAGATCACCCGGCTCGCCGTCGAGGACGAGCGCACCCGGTTCGCCCGCGACCTGCACGACATCCTCGGCCACTCGCTCACCGTGGTTGCGGTCAAGGCCGAGCTGGCCGGACGGCTGGTGCGGCTGGACCCCGGCCGGGCCGAGATCGAGATCAAGGAGGTCGAGGACCTGGCCCGGCAGGCGTTGGGTGACGTCCGGTCGGCCGTGGCCGGCTACCGCGACGTCACCCTCGCCACCGAGCTGGCCAACGCCCGCTCGGCCCTGCAGGCGGCCGGCATCGACGCCGAGCTCCCGGTCGCCATCGACGAGGTGCCGACCGCGCGGCGCGAGCTGTTCGGTTGGGTGGTCCGCGAAGGAGTCACCAACGTGCTCCGCCACAGCGGCGCGTCCCGGTGCCACATCCGGGTCGGACCGTCCG
>DATEOS010000323.1:0-11227 GCA_035273815.1 Candidatus Limnocylindria bacterium | reverse complement strand
AGGTTGAGGCCGAACCCTTGCCGGCGGGCCATTACTACTGGCACCAGCTGGTTGGCCTGCGGGTGGCCGATGAGACCGGTCGCGAGCTCGGCCGACTCGTCGAGGTCTTTCGGGCCGGCGAAGCCGAGGTCTACCGCGTCGAGGCCGATGGCCAGCCCGACCTGCTCCTGCCCGCGGTGCGTGACGTCGTGCGCGTGATCAACCTCGAGGGCGGAACCATGACGGTCCGCTATGAGACCGAGGAGGTTCGCTGACCCATGCTGCGCATCGACGTGGTGACCCTCTTCCCCGAGCTCTTTGACCTGCCCGTGCGGACCTCCGTCATCGGGCGCGCCGTGGAGAGAGGCCTGGTTCAGGTGGTGGCGCACGACCTGCGCGAGCACGGCCTCGGCCGTCACCGGTCCGTCGACGACTATCCGTACGGCGGGGGAGCGGGGATGGTGTTGCGGCCCGAACCTCTGCACGCCGCCGTGCAGCCACTGCGCGACGCCGGCGCCCTGGTGATCCTGCTCGACCCGGCGGGCGAACGGCTGACCGATGCCTTGGCCCGAGAGCTGGCCGGTCACGACCACCTGGCGCTGGTCTGCGGACGCTACGAGGGGATCGATGAGCGCGCGCGGGCAATGGCCGACCGGGAGGTGAGCATCGGCGACTACGTGCTGACGGGCGGCGAGCTGCCGGCGCTGGTCGTCATCGACACGGTGGCGCGACTGGTGCCCGGGGTGATCGAGGACGCGTCCTCGGCATCCGACTCGTTTGCCACCGGCCTGCTGGAGCATCCGCAGTACACCCGGCCGGAGGAATACGCGGGAGCAGCGGTGCCGTCGGTCCTGCTGTCGGGTCACCATGGTGAGGTCGACCGCTGGCGACGACGCGAGGCCCTGCGGCGAACGCTGACTCGCCGCCCCGACCTGCTGGAGACGGCCGACCTCGACGACGAGGATCGACGCTGGCTGGCGGACTTGCGCGAAGGCAAGGCCCGCTGACGATCGGCTCTCCTCGCGCCATGGTTGCCCGGGAAGCCCGGACTGCTATACTCCGCCGGTCGCGGCCGAGCCATCGGTCGCGTTCTTCACGCCCCGCCCACGTCGCCGGGCGCAGCAATCGCTGATAAGCCGCGGTCAACGCCGCGATAATGAGGTCGCCTCACCATGGATGCCATCAAGGAGCTCGAGCGCGAGCAGCTCCGCACCGACGTACCGAAGATTGCCCCGGGTGACACCGTGCGCGTCTCGGTCAAGGTCGTCGAGGGCAATCGTGAGCGGGTCCAGGTGTTCGAGGGAACCGTGATGCGCAAGCGCGGCGGCGGCTTGAACGAACAGATCACCGTGCGTCGCATCGCCAGCGGCGTCGGGGTGGAGCGGACCTTCATGGTGCACGCGCCACGCGTGGAGAAGATCGAGGTGGTTCGCCACGGCGTCGCCCGCCGCGCCCAGCTCTACTTCCTGCGCGGCCGCGTCGGCAAGTCCGCCACCCTGCGCGAGCGCCGCTGACACTGTGACCGATCTCGTCATGGGATCGGTCGTTCGGCGCCGGACCATGCGCCGCAAGCACCGGCGTCCGCGTGACGCGCACATGCGCCACGAACGCGAGCTGCGACTCGCCGGCTTCGAGCGCATCGCCGGCATCGACGAAGTTGGCCGCGGGTCTCTCGCGGGTCCCGTCGTGGCGGCCGCGGTGATCCTGCCGGAGCGGCATCGGATCAAGGGCCTGCGCGACAGCAAGGTCGTGCCGCGTGCCCGGCGGGAGACGCTGTACGCCCAGATCCTGGATCGGGCGCAGTCGGTGGGCGTCGGCTGCGTGGAGGTCGACGTGATCGACCGCATCAACATCCTGCAGGCCACGAAGCTGGCCATGACCGAGGCATTGCGTCGCATGCCGCAGCAGCCGGATCACCTGGTCATCGACGCGCTCAGCCTGCGCGAGGTGGACCTGCCGCAGCGACCCATCATCGATGGCGACGCGATCAGCGCCTCGATCGCGGCCGCCAGCATCGTCGCCAAGGTGACCCGCGACCGCATCTGCACCGAGCTTGACGTGCGCTACCCGGCCTACGGCTTCGCCCGCAACAAGGGCTACGGGACGCGGCATCACGTCGAGGCGCTGCTGAACGAGGGACCCTGCGAGTGGCACCGCCGCTCGTTCGCGCCGCTCCGCCTGCTGCTGGCCGGGGAGCAGCTCAGCCTGGACCTGCTGTTCGACGAGGAGATGCCAACCGAGGACGAGCTCGATCCGCATGACGAGCTCGCGGCGGAGGCGCAGGTCGCGGGTGAGCCGTTTCTCGCGGAGGACATGGACGAGGAGGAGCTGGCCGCCGCCGGTTGAAGCGCAACCCCACTGCTCGCCTCCGGAAGGAGGTTCCCATCGCCGCGTCGCAGCAGCGGCTCGGACGCCAGGCCGAAGAGGCGGCCGCCACGTGGCTGTCGAGCCGCGGCTGGCGCGTGCTCGCTCGTCGCTGGCGATCGGCCTCGGGCGAGATCGACCTGGTCTGCCTGGATCCGGACGGGGCGCTGGTGGGCGTCGAGGTCAAGCTGCGCCGCAGCACGCGGACCGGCGGTCCGGAGGATGCGCTCGACGCGCGACGGTTGATCCGATTGCGCCGGACGCTGGCCGACTACGCCACGCAGCGACGCACACCGGTGACGACGTTGCGGATCGACCTGGTGTCGCTCACCCCGGCCGGTGCCGCCTGGCGCGTGGCGCGGTGGCCGGGGGTCGACCAATGGTGACGACCGCTCAACCGCCGAACATGCGCTCCAGCAGCAGGATCGAAGCGATGTACGGCTGCGAGATGGGATAGATGCCGTACCGATCGGTGCCCACCTGCCCCTGGTAGTAAGCGGCCAGCGCCATCGGTCGGCTTCCGTATCGGGCCAGGTAGTGCTTCAGCAGGGCCACGCCGGCGCGCACGTTACTGCGCGCCTGCCACAGGTTCACCCGCTCGCCCAGCATGGTGGCGCTTACCCAGTCGGCGGTCGCCGGCAACAGCTGCATGACGCCGATCGCGCCGGCGCTGGACACGACGCGCTCCTGCCAGCCCGACTCCTGCCAGGCGACCGCGAGGGCCAGGGCGCGCGGGAAGTCCTGGCGCCTGGCCTCGTTGGCGATCAGCTGCCGCATGCCACTGCGCTGGCGAACGACGGCTGCCATCGAGGGCGGCATGCCGATCCGGGGCTGCGGCGCGGCGCCGGGGTGGCTGGGCCGCGCTGGATGCGAACGCTGCGCCCCAGGGATCCGCAGCTGCTGCCCGGTGCGGATGAAGGACGGATTGGCCAGCCGGTTGGCGGCCGCAATGCCGTCCACCGTCACCCGATAGCTGAGGGCGATGCCGGACAGCGTCTCGCCGGCGCGAACGACGTGCATCACCGTCCGGGCATGGTGTGCTGGCGCCGAGCCGCCACCGGCGCGATGTGCCTGGCGATGTGTCCCCGCGATGCGCAGCACCTGGCCGGCATAGATGCGCGACGCGTCCGCCAGGTGGTTGCGAATGACGAGGGCGCCGACGGTGGTGCCGTATTGCGCCGCGATCCCGGTCAGCGTCTCGCCGTAGGCGATGCGGTGCACCACCAGCCGGGCGCGGTGCGCTGGCCTGGCGCTCGACGTCGGTGCTGGGCGCACGCGAAGGCGCTGCCCGACGAAGATCCGGTTCGGGTCGGCGATGTGGTTCAGCGTGACCAGCCGTTCGACCGTGGTGCCGTGCGCGGCGGCGATCTGGCTCAGAGTCTGCCCGGCCTGCACGACCACGACCCGATCGCTGGCGGCCGCCGGAGGCGTCCCGAGCGTGCCCGCCGCGATCGCGATCACCAGGGCGCCGGCCAGGAAGAGCGGCCTGCTCCGCATGGAGCGGGGAAGCGTGGGACGGTGCAGCGGACGGATCGGCATCGATGTCTCCGGTGCGTGGTGCGCAGCGTGTCGGAGGCGAGCCATCCGCCCTCGACGGCAGGCCGATGCTAGGAGGCGAGCCTGATCGGTCAAGGTACCTGCGGGTGGGAATGGGGTACTTCGGTACCGTTGTGTGGGCTCCGGGCGCCATGAACCGCATCTCGCCGCCGCTGGCCCGCAGTGGGGCAGCGAACATCCGTGCTATACTGACCACCGGTTCGTGAACGGCCTCCATCGGGCCGGCAGGCGGACCGGGCTATTCCCATTACACACGCTCGCGGATCTCGCGATCCACGGTGCCCGGCGCGCCGCACGGCGCACGGGTCGATCGCAGGAGTCGATGCGAGCGGAGGAACGAACCGGAGGTTCTCGCTTGGCTGCCACATCCATGAAGCAGCTCCTGGAGGCGGGCGTCCATTTCGGACACCAGACCCGCCGCTGGAATCCCAAGATGCGCCCCTATATCTTCGCGGAGCGCAACGGGATCCACATCATCGACCTGGCCCAGACCGTCTCGCGGCTGGAGGATGCGCTCGACTTCATCAGCGACACGGTTCGCCGTGGCGACAGCATCCTCTTCGTCGGCACCAAGAAGCAGGCCCAGGAATCGATTGCGGCCGAGGCAGAGCGCAGCGGCCAGCACTACGTGAACAACCGCTGGCTGGGCGGCATGCTCACCAACTTCACCACCATCAAGCGGCGGATCCAGCGCCTGGAGGCGCTCGAGGCGCGCCGCGAGGCGGGTGAGTTCGAGCGGCTGACCAAGAAAGAGGCCAGCAAGCTCAGCGAAGAGATCGAGAAGCTGAACCACGCGCTGGGCGGCATCCGCCGCATGCGGCGACTGCCGGGGGCGCTGTTCGTGGTCGACCCGCATCGGGAGACGATCGCCGTGGCCGAGGCGCGACGGCTGGAGATCCCGATCGTGGCCATGACCGACACGAACTGCGACCCGGATCTGATCGACTGGGTCATCCCCGCCAACGACGACGCGATCCGCTCCGTGCGCCTGATCTGCGAGAAGGTCGCCGACGCGGTGCTCGCCGCCAACCAGGAGCGCCAGGCCCGCCTGGACGAGGAGTTCGAGCAGGCCGAGGCACTGCCGCCGGTCGACGAGGCGGCGCTGGCCGAGGACACCGATTACACCGCCGCCCTGGCATCCGGCGAGGCGCTCGTGTTCGAGCCGGAGCCGGAAGAGGACGAGGAAGAGGAGCGTCGGGCACGCGCCCGCCGCGCCGCCGAAGCGGCGGAAGAAGAGAGCGAACCAGAGGTCGATGCGGCCAGCTAGCCGCGCGATCGGAAATAGGAAGACCAGGAAGGAATGACTCAGACAACGATGATCAAGCCCGAGGATGTCAAGCAGCTGCGCGACCAGACGGGCGCCGGGATCATGGACTGCAAGCGAGCGCTCGAGGAGAGCGAGGGGGACGTCGACAAGGCGGTCGCCTGGCTGCGCGCCAAGGGCCTGTCGACGGCGGCCAAGAAGGCCGGCCGTGAGGCCCGCGAGGGCGTGGTGACCAGCTACATCCATCACGGCGGCCGTCTTGGCGTGCTGCTGGAACTGAACTGCGAGACCGATTTCGTGGCGCGCACGGACGACTTCCAGCAGCTGGCGCGCGAGCTGGCGATGCAGGTCGCCGGCCTTGGGCCGCTGTACGTGAGCCGCGAGGACGTCCCGGCCGAGGTGCTGGATGAGAAGCGGCACGCATTCGCCGATGAGGCCACCGCCGAGGGACGCCCGGCCGATCGGATCGGCGACATCGTCGAGGGCAAGCTGAACAAGTGGCTCGAGTCGGTGGTGCTGCTGGACCAGCCGTATCGCGACACCGATCGGAAGGTCGCCGACCTCATCACCGAGAGCGTCGCGAAGCTGGGCGAGAACATCCGGGTGGCCCGCTTCGCCCGGATGGCGGTTGGCGAGACGGCGGGCGAGCAGAACGGCGAGGAGGCCGCCTAGCGTGGTCGGGCGGGCCGCTACCGACCCACGACGCTATCGCCGGGTGCTGCTGAAGCTCTCCGGCGAGGCGCTGATGGGGCCACGCCAGTACGGGATCGATCCCGAGGTGGCCCGCAACATTGCCGGCCAGGTGGCCGAGGCCGGAGAGGGCGGCGTGCAGATCGCCATCGTGGTCGGCGGCGGGAACATCTTCCGCGGCCTGTCGGCGGCTGCGACCGGCATGGACCGATCAACCGCCGACTACATGGGAATGCTGGCCACCGTGATGAACGGCCTGGCCATCCAGGATGCCCTGGAGCAGGCAGGCTGCCCGACCCGGGTCCTGTCGGCCATCGCCATGCCGGAGATCTGCGAGCCGTACATCCGGCGACGAGCGATTCGCCACCTCGAGAAGGGGCGTGCGGTGGTGCTGGTGGCCGGCACCGGCAACCCATACTTCACCACCGATACGGCCGCCACGCTACGCGCGGTCGAAATCAACGCCGAAGTGATCCTGAAGGCCACCCGCGTGGACGGGGTGTACGATGCCGATCCGGAGAAAGAGCCGGCCGCCCGGCGCTATGAGCAGATCACCTACACCGACCTCTTGTCGAATCGGCTGGAGGCACTGGATGCGACCGCGGTGAGTCTGGCCATGGACAACGAGATGCCGATCGTCGTGTTCGACATGACGCAGCCGGGCAACATCGTGCGTGCCGTGCACGGCGAGCCGATCGGGACGCTGATCGGCGGGGAGGTGAGCGGATGACCCATGAAGCGCTGACGGCCGCGGAGCCGAAAATGGTGCGTGCCACGGAGGCGATGGAGCGCGATTTCGCCGCCATCCGCACCGGGCGCGCATCGACCGCGCTGGTGGAGCGCATCCCGGTCGATTACTACGGCACCGCCACGCCGCTGAACCAGATCGCTGGCATCAGCACGCCCGACGCCCACTTGATCGTGATCCAGCCGTGGGACCGATCCGTCCTGTCCGCCATCGAGAAGGCGATCACCAAGAGTGACATCGGCCTCATGCCGAACGTCGATGGGACGGTGGTCAGGCTGAACGTGCCGCCGCTCACCGAGGAGCGCCGCAAGGAGATGGTGAAGCAGGTGCGACGTCGCGCCGAGGAGGCGCGGGTCGAGATCCGCAACCACCGTCGCGAGGCCGCCGATCAGCTGAAACGAGCCCTGAAGGACGGCGACCTGTCCGAGGACGAGGAGCACCGCGAGCTTGACAACCTGCAGCGACTGACCGATCGCCACGTGGAGGCGGTGGACGGCCGGGCGGAACGCAAGGAAGCGGAAGTGATGGAGGTCTGAGGCGCCCCTTGCGTGAGCGCCCGAGACACGTCGCCATCATCATGGACGGGAACCGCCGCTGGGCGGCGGCCCGTGGGCTCCCCAGCATCGCCGGCCACGTCCAGGGTGTGGAGGCGATCGTCCCCATCGTCCGGACTGCCCCCGATCGCGAGATCGAGGTGCTCTCCCTGTACGTCTTCAGCCAGGAGAACTGGCGTCGTCCCGACGACGAGGTGACAGGGCTGTTCGGCCTGATCGACGGGGCCGTGCGCCAGTACACCGATGAGCTGGTCGGGCAGGGCGTTCGGGTGCGGGTCATCGGCCGCCTGCACGAGGCGCCGGTCGACGTCCAGCGCTCCATCCGGGAGGCGGAGGAGAAGACGCGTGGCGGGACCCGCATGGCTTTGAACATCGCCTTCAACTACTCCGGCCGCAACGAGATCGTCGACGCGGTCCGCGCCCTGATCGCGGCCGGCGTGCCCGCCCACCAGATCGACGAGGAGCGCCTGGGTGAGCACCTGTACACGGCCGGCCAGCCGGACCCTGACCTGATCATCCGCACCGGCGACGAGAAGCGCACGAGCAACTTCCTGCTCTGGCAGGGCGCGTATGCCGAGCTGGTGTTCTGCAGCACCCTATGGCCCGACTTCGGGGAGGCCGACCTGGACGCTGCGCTGGCCGAGTTCGCCCTCCGCCAGCGCCGATACGGAGCCTGACGGATGCTCCGCACCCGCGTGCTGACCGCTGCCATCCTGGCCCCACTGATCGTAGTGGTCGCCTGGCTCGGCGAGCCGTGGCTGTCGCTGCTGGTGGGCCTTGTAGTCTTCCTGGCCCTGGCGGAGCTGATCGGGCTGCTCGACGCGGCCGGATACGAGCCGCCGCAGGTGGTGCTGATGGCGCTGGGGCTGGTGGTTGCCGCCGCGACCCTGATCGCCGCCAACCAGGACTCGGTGGGGGAGCTCCTGTCCGGCCTGCTGTCGGCGACCGTCATTCCCGGGCTGCCGGTGGTGGCCTACGTGGCGGCGGTGCTGGTGCTGGCGGTGGCGGCCTTCACACGACCCGACCCGCGCGCGGGCTTCCTCACCTGGGCGACCTCGTCCTTCGGCGTCGCGTACATCTCGCTGTTGCTGCCGTTCATCGCCGTGGTCGGCCACCTGGGCCCGGCCGATGGGAGCGCGGCCACGCAGGTCGGCGGCCTGGCGCTGAAGGCCGGCACGGCCTGGCTGATCACGCTGCTGTTGCTGGTGTGGGGATACGACACCGGCGCCTACCTGACGGGGCGCTGGATCGGCCGGCGCCGTCTGATCGATCACGTCAGCCCATCCAAGACCATCGAGGGCCTGGCCGGCGGCCTGGTGGCGGCCACGATCGCGGCCGGCATCGGCACCTGGCTGGTGGGCATGGCGCCCTGGCACGCACTCGTCCTCGGCCCGCTGGTCGGCCTGGTGGCGCAGGCGGGGGACCTGGCCGAGTCGCTCCTCAAGCGCGCCGCCAACCGCAAGGACTCAGGCTTCCTGTTCCCCGGCCACGGCGGGATGCTCGATCGCATCGACTCGTTCCTGTTTGCCGCGCCCGTGCTGGCCGGGTACGCGTTGCTGGTGGTGGGCGCCGGCACATGATCGGGGTCGCGGTCCTGGGCAGCACAGGGTCGATCGGGCGCCAGACGTTGCAGGTCATCCAGGCCCACACCGATCGATTCCGTGTGACCGGCCTGGCGGCCGGTGGGCAGCATCCGGGGCTGGAGGAGCAGCTGACGGCATGGCCCCACGCCCGCGCGTGGGCTGCGGCCGGGCGCCCGGCCGGCCTGGACGGCCGCCGCTGGGCGGAGGGAGGCCTGGAGGAGCTGGCCACCGCTGACGGCACCGACCTGGTGGTGGTCGCCACCACCGGCATGACGGCGCTGCCGGCGGTTCTGGCCGCCCTGCGAGCCGGACGTCGCGTGGCGCTGGCCAACAAGGAAACGCTCGTCGCCGGCGGGCACCTGGTGGCCGCCGCGCTCGATGCCGCCGGCGGCGACGCGCTCGATCGGCTGCGTCCGATCGACAGCGAGCACTCGGCCATCTGGCAGTGCCTGCTGGGGGAACGGATCCAGACGGTGCAGCGTCTGGTGCTCACAGCCTCGGGCGGACCGTTTCGCGACCGTCCGCTGGCCGACCTCGAATCCGTGACGCCGGACGAAGCCCTGGCGCACCCGACCTGGCAGATGGGGCCGAAGATCACGATCGACTCGGCCACGCTGGTCAACAAGGCATTCGAGGTCATGGAGGCCAGATGGCTGTACCGGCTCCCGTACAGTAGGATTGATGCGGTGATCCACCCCCGGAGCGTCGTGCACTCGCTGGTCGAGTTCACCGATGGCTCCTACAAGGCCCAGCTCGGACTGCCCGACATGCGCCTCCCGATCCAGTACGCCCTCAGCTTTCCCCAGCGCCTGCCCTCGCCGGCGCGTCATGCGGCGCCCGAAGACTGGGGCTCCCTCGAATTCCTGCCGCTGGACGAAGCACGGTATCCGGCCTACGCGACGGTGCGCCGCGCGGCGGCGGGGGGCGGAAACCGTGGCGCGATCGTGAACGCGGCCGACGAGGTTGCGGTGGCGGCCTTCCTGGCCGGCGGCCTGCCCTTTCCGAGCATCGCCGAAACGATTGCGCAGGCGGTCGATCGATGGGGAACCGATGAGGAACCATCGCTGGACGGCATCGCGGCGCTGGACACCGAAGTGCGGAGCGCCCTGGCCGCTCAGCTCGGAACGGGCGTCGCCTGATGGAAGTGCTCGGCACCATCGTCGCCTTCCTGGCGGTGCTGGTCGTGCTGGTGCTGGTGCACGAGCTCGGACACTTCTTCGCCGCCAAGCGGTCGGGGATCACGGTCCAGGAGTTCGGCATTGGCTTCCCGCCGCGCATCACGTCGGTCGTCTGGCGTGGAACGCGCTATTCGCTGAACTGGATCCCGCTCGGCGGCTTCGTGAAGATGCTGGGCGAGGACGGGGACAGTGAAGCCGAGAAGATGCGGGAGCGCGGCCTCTCCGAGGCGGCAGTCGACAAGGCGATGGAGGGCGCCTTCAATCGCAAGCCGCTCGGCGTCCGCATGGTGGTCCTCCTGGCGGGCGTGGTGATGAACTTCCTGCTGGCCGGCATTCTCTTCTCGGTGGCACTGGCCATGCCGATTCCCCAGGGCCGCGGTCCGCTGACTGTGACCGAGATCCAGGCGGACAGCCCCGCCGAGGAAGTCCTGCAGGTTGGCGACAAGATCGTCTCGGCCGACGGCCGTACGTTTCCCGCTTCGGCCGACCTGACCGCGTACGTCCGTTCGCGTGCCGGGCAGGAAGTCACGCTGGAGGTCGAGCGCGGTGGCGCGACGATCGAGGTGGCCGTCATCCCGCGCCAGCTGACGGAGCAGGACCTCGCGCAGGGCAAGGGCGCCATCGGCTTCGGCTACGACCCGGAGCGCTTCGTGGAAGTGCCATCCGGCGTCAGCGGGCCGATCGATGCCGTGGTGAAGGGCTTCACCGAGGCGGGATACCTGGCCATTCGCATCCCCGGCGGCCTGGCCGAGGCGGTGGGCGGGCTGCTGGGACTGAATGACAGCGCCGGTTCGGCGGTGGGGCCGATCGGCATCGCGGAGGAGACCGGCCGGCAGCTGCAGGCGCCGCTGGTGAACCAGCTGATCTTCGTTGGCATCCTGTCGGTCAACCTCGCCGTGCTCAACGTGCTGCCCTTCCCGCCGCTCGACGGTGGACGGATCGCGGTGGTGCTGATGGAGGCCGTGCGGCGTCGCAAGCTCCCCGCCGAGCGCGAGGCGATGATCTACCTGACCGGCTTCATGGTCCTGATCGCCCTTGTCATCCTGATCTCGATCCAGGACGTGCAGCGCCTCATCGAAGGCTGATCTGAGCACGAATTAGGCCCCCTGCGTAAGCGGCGACCTCCCGTGCGCCCCCGGTGCCGGACCGATGATCTCAGCGCTCGCCATGGTCGTCCGAGTATCTATGCGCCCTAGACTCTCCACATGGCCCAGCTCGGGATTCGGCAGCCGCGGCTCAGCCATCTGTTCATGCACGTGGCAGACCTCCACGAATCCAAAGAGTTCTACGTCGACCTGCTCGGACTGACG
>DATEOS010000322.1:0-2164 GCA_035273815.1 Candidatus Limnocylindria bacterium | reverse complement strand
GAACTGGCGGTCGCCGACGGCGCCCTGGGCTTCTGGAAGGCTCTCGATGAGGTCTTTCCCGGGACACGTCATCAGCGCTGCTAGCCCCAATGCTGTTCACTTTGAGCGGTAAGACGCCTATGATGGCGCCCCCTCGGTGATGCAGGATCGGCAGCCATGGCCGGTGTTTCTGCTGGCCTTCCGGCCGGCATTCGTCTGAGCGACCACATCAGCCTCGGGGTGATCGCCGGGGCTGTGCCATTGGCGCGGGTGCGCAAGATCCTGGCCGAGACCGGCCGGGCGAGCGAACGCGAGCGCGATCTGCCGGCGTCGGTGATGGTCTACTACGTCATTGCCATGGCGCTCTACATGGGCTCGAGCACACGCGAGGTGCTGCGCTGTCTGCTCGAGGGCCTACGCTGGCTCTGGGGTGCGGAGGCGGTCCGGGTTGCTGGCAAGAGCGGCATCTCGCAGGCCCGCAGCCGGCTCGGAGAAGCGCCGCTGCAGCGGCTCTACGAGGAGCTGGTGCAGCCGATCGCCACCCCCGCCACCAAGGGGGCGCGGTACCGTGGCTGGCGGCTGACCAGCCTCGACGGCACCTGCCTGGACGTGGCTGACACGGAGGAGAACCGGGCGGAGTTCGGCCTGCCCGGGGCCAGTCGGGGGGAGAGCGCCTTCCCGCAGGTGCGGCTCGTGGCGCTGGTCGAGAACGGCACGCATGTGCTGTTCGGCGCCCGGCTGGGTCGCTACGCCGAGGGCGAGACGCCGCTGGCGCACGCCGTGCTGGGCGCGCTGCGGCCCGACATGCTGTGCCTGGCGGACCGGCAGTTCTTCGGCCACGCGCTCTGGAGCCGGGCGGTGAGCACCGGCGCCGACCTGCTCTGGCGCGTCAAAAGCAACCTGCGGCTGCCGCGCGAGCAGGTGCTGCCGGACGGCTCCTATCTGAGCACGGTCTACCCGAGCGAGACGGATCGCCGGCGCCGCAGCAACGGCCTGCGGCTGCGGGTGGTGGAGTACCGGCTGGAGGGCATCCCCGATGCCGAGCCACTCTATCGCGTGGTGACCAGCATCCTCGACCCGCAGCGCGCCCCGGCGGCGGAGCTGGCGGCGCTGTACCACGAGAGGTGGGAGATCGAGGTCGCCTTGGCCGAGCTGAAGACGCAGCTCCGGGGCGCACGGGTGGTGCTGCGCTCCAAGACCCCGGCGCTGGTGCGCCAGGAGGTCTGGGGCCTGCTGCTGGCGCATTTCGCCGTGCGTGGGCTGATGCACGAAGCCGCCCTGCAGGCCAACGAGGACCCTGACCGGCTATCCTTCTCGCACGCCGTGCACGTCCTCCGCCGAAAGATCCCGCACTTCGCGGCGCTTTCCCCCTCGGCGCAGGCGTGCCCTGCATAAGGCGGTGCTGGACGAGATCCTGGAGGAGCGTGCGGTGAGTGGTCGCGGCCGGCAGGTGCCGCGTGGGGTCAAGCGGAAGATGAGCAACTACCCGCTGCGCCCGCGCGCCCCGCAGCCAATCACCCGCATCGATTACGAAGCCGCAATAAGAGTCCTAAAGTGAACAGTATTGTATCTAGCCCGGATTATTCACGAAGGCGGGCGGCGTAACGGGAGGGCGGTGGGTGTAGCGCAAACCCCTGAGGGGCCGTAGGATTTGGGTGTCGAAGCCAATCCGAGCCCTGGGGAGCGCCCACCCACCATGGAAAAGGATACGCTTGTCCTGCCCAGCCTGTCACCGGTTGGTGACAAGCCAATTTCGGTCTTGATCGACGCTCGGTGCACCTCTGCCGATGGTGGTGTCCTGCTGTTCCAGGACGTCGAACGGCGGCTGAACCTGGCGAACCGCTTGGCGGCTTGCCTGCACGATCCGCGGCAGCCCGGCAAGATCACGCATCCCCTCGATGAAATCCTGCGGTTTCGCATGCTGGCGATCGTGGCCGGCTATCCGGATGGCAACGACTGCGACGTGCTGCGCGACGATCCCGCCTTCAAGATGGCGCTGGACCGGCCGCCGGTCTCGGGTCCGGCGCTGTGCTCGCAGCCGACCGTCTCGCGCGTCGAGAACCTGGCGCGGCGGACGGAGCTCTATCGCATGGGTGAGGCGATGCTCGACCTGTATTGCGACAGCTTTCCGGTTGTGCCCCATCATCTCACTCTTGATCTCGACGAGAGCTTCGATCGGGTTCAC
>DATEOS010000321.1:0-4989 GCA_035273815.1 Candidatus Limnocylindria bacterium | reverse complement strand
CTGCCAGTCGAGCAGCTCCGTCCAGGGCTCGATCCAGTCGATTCGCTTCGCCTCCTCCGTCCAGAAGGCGCGGAAGCCCTCGTCGCTGCGGGCGCGGTCGTAGATGGAGACGTCGTTGACGTTGGCCTGCTCCTTGAAGGCCAGCGACGGCGGGAAGATGCGCTCCTCACGCAGCAGGTTCTCGATCGTCGCCTCGACGTGCTCCTGGCCGGGATGCCGATCGCGGTGCTCGTCGGTGCGCTCCTCGGTGGTCATGCGCTTCCCTCGTGGTGCTCGCGCCGGTGCATGCGGGTGATGATCGCGTGCAGCATCGGGATCGCCATCTGCGGGTGCTCCTCAAGCTGTGCCTTGAACTCCCAGGCCGGAATGACCAGGCAGGTCAGCTCCGACTCCGCTCGTACCGTGGCAGTCCGACCGTGCTCCTCGATCAGCGCCAGCTCTCCGAAGAACTCGCCCGTCTCGATGCGGCCCACCGTTTGGCCGTGCTGCTCTGCAGTGGCCGTGCCATCCACGATCAGGTACAGGCGCGTTGCGGGATCTCCTTCATTGACTACCACATCGCCCGGGGCATAGGTCTGCTCCCGCGCGGTGCGGAGCACCTGCTCCAGGCCGCGTCGGTCAAGGACGGCGAGTAACGGGATCGACGCGGCTCGGGCGGGGTCCATCGGCTCCTCCAGGCGGCTCTGTCGAACCACATGCTAGGGGCTGCCGCGCCCCGCCGGAAGAGTGGTGGCGCCCTGGGCGGCGGGTTCCTGCCGGGACATGACCGATGCGGCCATAGACTGGACGCCATGGCAGCCGCGAAGTCCCCCTCCGCGACCGGGCGGCCGCGACCAGAGGTGAAGGTGGTGGCCGTCACGCCCGATCACTGGCCGGATGTCGTCGACCTCTTCACCCGCAAGGGGCCGCGCGGCGGCACGCCCATGACGGATGGCTGCTGGTGCCAGTTCTGGCTCCTGCGCGGCAAGGAGGCTTCGGACAAGTGGGGCGCGCCTGGCAGGCGTCGTCTGCGGGCTGAGGTCGGCCGCGGGACGGAGCCGGGATTGCTGGCCTACGTCGACGGCGTGCCGGTCGGCTGGTGTCGCATCGGCCCACGCGAGATGTTCGATCGCCTGGAGCATTCAGCCACGCTGCGTCGCGTGGACGATGAGCCGGTCTGGTCAGTGGTCTGCTTCTACGTGCACCCCCGCGCGAAGCGCATGGGCGTGGCGAGTGCCCTCCTGAAGGGTGCCGAGGAAGCTGCTGCCCGACACGGTGCGCGCCTCGTCGAGGCGTACCCGGTTGGGCCGAAGCAGATCAACCTGGACGCCTACACCGGCTATGCGCCGATGTACGAGGCCGCCGGCTACGACATCGTCCGGCGTGCCGGACGCCGCACGGTGGTCCGCAAGCAGGTCGCGCCCTAGGCAAGGCCCCTAGGCCAGGAACCGATGCGCCCGGTCGGCATCCGGCCGGAGCGTGTCGAGCGTCGCCAGGAAGGCGGCCAGCACGGGCGAGACGTCACCCGCGTCGCGCCGCCGCGCGACCACGATCTGGCGGGTGATCGGCGCCATATCCGTGATCGCTACCGGCACCAGGCGCCCGGTGCCGATCTCGGCCTGCACGCTGGTCCGCGGCAGCAGGGCCACCCCCAGTCGCTGTTCGACCATGCGCTTGGCGGCGTCGATGTTGTCGACCTCCAGCCGGCCGCGGGGCGAGATGCCGGCCTGCCGCACGATGGCGCTGGTCAGCTCGTGATACGAGCTGGTGCGGTCGAACAGGATCAGGTGCTCGGCCGCCAGCTCGCCCATCCGGACGTGGCCGCCGGCCGCGAAGCGATGGCCGCGATGCACCACCAGCACCAGCTCGTCCTCGTACAGGAGGGTGGCGCTGACCTCCGGGTGGGCGATCGGCCGCATGAGGCCGATCTCGACCTCCTCGCGCAGCACCATCTGCAGGATCTCCTCGGAGTGGCCGGAGCGCACCACCAGCCGCACGCTGGGGTGCTTGGCCTGGAACCGATGCAGCATGGCCGGCAGGACGTAGGTGCTCACCGCCGGCGCCGCCCCGATCTGCAACCGCCCCGCTCCCCCGGTGCGCACCTCCTCCACCGCCTGGCGACCGCGGTCGACCGCCGATAGCGCGTGCGCGGCGTGCGGCAGGAAGGCGCGCCCGGCCTCGGTCAGGCGGCTGCCGTGGCGGCTGCGAACCAGGAGCGGCACGCCCAGGTCGCGCTCCAGCGTCTGGAGTCGGGCGGTGACCGCCGGCTGGGTCACGAACAGCGATTCCGCCGCCTTGGAGATGGACCCCGTGCGTGCCACCTGCACGAACGCCTCGAGCCGGCCGAGGTCCATCGGCTCCGGTTTCGCCGTGCCCGTAGCATCAGTCATGCTTATGACCACCATATCAGAAATTGTCTTGCCTTATGGCACGCCGCCTGCAAGGCTTATGGACATGCTGAATCACATCGTGAGTGCGCAGGCCACCGGCCGTGACGCTCGTCCGACATCGGTCTCCGACGACTCGCGCGTCTTCGCGATCCGTCCCAACGCCTGGCTGAACTGGCGCCCGAAGCGCCGACCGCGGCCGCAGGTGCTGAGCGTGGCAGAGCTGGCCGAGTGCACCTGCCCGGACCTCTGCGACCGCGATCATCCGAACGAGTGACCCGGTCATGACCGTCGCCGATCCCAGCGCTCCGCTCGCATCCACCGCGGCTGAGCCACGCCTGGTCGAGACGCCGCTGCTGCCAACTGGCTTCGTGGTCCCCGAGTCGCGCTGGACCAACCCATCGACGCGCATGCGCCAGCTGCTGGACACGGAGCCGTACCTGTTCGGCCCGGGCGTGTACGACCCCATGGGTGCGCAGCTGGCCATGTATCACGGCTACAAGGCGGTCTATTTCAGCGGCTACTCGTTCGCGATCGGCCACCTGGGCACCACCGACATGGACCTGTACTCGTCGGTCGAGATCGCGGACGCCGCGCGGCGGACCGTCTCCGCCCTGCGCAAGTTCCAGCTGACGCAGGCGGTTGGCGATCCTGAGAAGGGTGTAGCCCCGCGGCACCTGGACATCCCGCCGCTGATCGTGGACATGGACGGCGGCTACGGCAACATCTTCAACGTCCAGCGCACCACCGAGCTGTACGTCCAGGCCGGCGTGGCGGCGGCGCATATCGAGGACCAGGTGCTGCCGAAGCGCTGCGGGCATATCGGCGGCAAGGCCCTGATCCCGGCGGCAGAGATGGTCGGCAAGCTGCGCATGGCCCGCGCCGTGGCGTCCGACATGGGCAATGACGACTTCGTGATCATCGCCCGCACCGACGGCCTGTCGGCGGTGGACGCGCCGGAGTCGGCGCGCGGCCTGGACCTGGCGGTGGAGCGGGCGCTGCGCTACCTGGACACCGGCATCCCCGACCTTGTCTGGTGCGAGTTCCCGACCTCCGACCGCGAGCCGGTGGAGTCCTTCGCGTGGCGCGTGAGCGAGCGCTTCCCCGACGCCCGCTTCGCGTTCAACTGGTCCTCGTCCTTCAAGTGGTTCAACGACCCGTCACCCATCACCTTCGACGAGCTGGGCGCGCTGGGCTTCAAGTTCCTGTTCATCACGCTGGGCGCGCAGCACGCCACCGGCCACGGGCTGAACCAGCTGCTGACCGACATGCGCGACGGTCGGGAGCAGGGCTACATCGCGCTGCAGCGGCGCGAGTGGGAGGCCGGTGCCGACGTACCGACCCGCTCTCACCACCAGTTCAGCGGCGTCCCGTATCACCACCTGGTGGGGCGTGCCTACGACGCCGCCCGGCTGGGCACCGAGTTCGCGGAGGAGCTCCCCGAAGACCGCGTGGTCTAGGGCCTGGCTGGCCCTTCTGGCCCGGGTCAAAGGGACCGGCGATTGCGGGACCATCCCGCCATTGGCCGGCCCACCGGACTAGGGTTACGGTCTGTGCGATCCGAACGAACAATCCAGACGAGGGCTGCGTATTGCACCACGCGCTGACTCGAATCGTGCTGGCCGCCTGCCTGGTGGCCGTCGCCACAACCACCTCTGCCTCCGCCCCGCCGAAGGCCATTGCCGCGACCGGCGTCAAGGTCGCCATCATCGTTGGGCCCGTCGGCTCCCTGACCGACAACTATCGCGCCCGCGGCGACAAGGTCGCCGCAGCCGCCGCCGCGGCTGGCGCCACCGTCGTCAAGGCCTACTCTCCTCGCGCCACCTGGTCCCGCGTCCTGGACGCGGTCCGCGGCGCGAACATCATCGTCTACTTCGGCCATGGCAATGGGTTCCCGAACCCGTACGGGACCACCGAATGGACCGATCGGACCAACGGCTGGGGCCTCAATCGCACCACCACGCACGGTGACCGGGACGACTGGTCGAAGACCCTGGTGTACTGCGGGCAGAAGGCGCTGCTGGGCCATATCGGCTCGTCCGATGGAGCCGCCCAGCGCAGGTACTGCCGAGGCGGACCGATCCGCCCGGCGCCCGGCTTCGTGATGATCTACGGCCAGGCCCACTACGCGCCCGGATTCGGCGAGCGCTACCGCCGCAGCGACCCGCGCACCACGCTCGCTCAGGCGCGCCAGCGCGTCCGGAACTACTCCTATCCCGTGCTGAAGCTGGGGGCCTCCGCGTACTACGGCACGGCCTACGGCGATGCGCACCGGCTCGTCGCGCGCCTGCTGGCGCACCCGAGCCTGAGCTTCGGCTGGGCGTTCAAGCAGGGCACGGGCTTCAACGCCAACGCCCTTCGCACCAGTGCGCATCCAGACCTGAACGCCCGGATCTGGGTGCAGAAGACCGTCATCAAGGGCTTCCACTTCGGCCAGGGCGACTACTGGTATGCCTTTGCCGGGCGGCCCCTCTTCAAACCTGGAGGCGCCGCGGGCCTCTAGATCGGCGCGCCCGCTCTGCGCCAGCCGTACACGCATATCGCGTCCATCCGGGCCGGAGCTGACCGTTGGGCCGTTGGCGCGCCTATCCGTACACGTATTTCGCGTGCATCCGCGCCGGAG
>DATEOS010000320.1:0-2395 GCA_035273815.1 Candidatus Limnocylindria bacterium | reverse complement strand
GGAAGCTGCGCTCGGGGGATCGATTGGACCGCAACGAGATCGCCACCGGTCTGGGAATCAGCAGGGTTCCCATCCAGGAAGCCGTGGTGCAGCTGGAACACGACGGTATCGTCGCGACGCGGTATCACCGCGGTGCCTTCGTCCAGCGCTTCGACGCCGAGGTGCTGCGCGAACACCATGAGCTCTACGGCGTTCTCAACGGCATCGCCGCGGCCCGCGCCGCGACCGATGGCCGGCCCGAGCTGCACACCACGCTGCGGGCATTGACCACCAACCTGCGTAACAGCCGTGATCCCCGCGCCTTCCACGAAACCGCGCAGCAGTATCGGCAGACCGTCACCGCAGCACACACCGGCCCGCGGCTGCAGGCCGCCATCGCCGCGGCGCACACGTTCATCCCGCCCGCCTTCTGGGCCGCCCACCTGGACGCGCCGGACGAGCTGCTCGACCATTACCGGGCACAGACCGCGGCCATCACCGACCGGGACCCCGGTGCGGCGCGCGCGGCCTGCGTCGCGGCCTCGGAGGTGCTGGGCACCGTCATGCTGACCGAACTGGTGCGCCGTGGAGTACTCGAAATGAGTTGAAGGCTCCGACCGCACCACCACAGCGACTAGCTTTTCTGTCATGACCCCGTTGCTTCGCCGGACCGTGCACCCGCTGCTGGCGGTACTGCTCGCCCTCCTGGCCTGCTCGATCGGGCTGGCCGCACCGGCCGCCGCGGATCAGTGCGCCCCGCCCGGTATCGACAGTGCCAGCGCGCTGCCCACCAACCTGGCCGCCGCCGCTCAGGGCCCCGGAGCCGACAAATACACCACCCCCGACGTGAGACCCCTGGACAGCATCGACACCGCCGCGTTGCGGCTGGCCACCCCGGGCGTGCTCACCGTCGGCACCCTGTCCGACGCCCCGCCGAGCATCTGCATCAACGCCGCGAGCCAGTTCACCGGCTTCGACAACGAGGTGCTGCGGGCCATCGCCGACAAACTGGGCCTGCGGATCAACTTCGTCGGCACGGACTTCTCCGGGCTGCTGGCCCAGGTCGCCTCCGGCCGTTTCGACGTCGGATCGTCCTCGATCACCACCACCGATGCCCGGCGCCAGACCGTCGGCTTCACCAACGGCTACGACTTCGGCTACTTCTCGCTGGTGGTGCCGACCGGCTCGCCGATCACCAGCTTCTCCGAACTGGCTGCGGGCCAGCGGATCGGTGTCGTCCAGGGCACCGTCCAGGAGGCCTATGTCGTCGACACCCTCGGCCTGGATCCGGTGAAGTTCCCGGATTACAACACCGTGTACGGCAGCCTCAAGACCCGCCAGATCGACGCCTGGGTGGCGCCCTCACAACAGGCCGTCGGCACGGTGCAGCCGGGTGACCCGGCCGAGATCATCGAAAACACGTTCAGCTTGGACAATTTCGTGGCGTACGCCGTCGCCAAGGAGAACCAGCCGCTGATCGACGCGCTCAACTCCGGGCTGGACGCGGTGATCGCCGACGGCACCTGGTCCAAGCTCTATACCGACTGGGTGCCCCGTGCGCTGCCCCCGGGCTGGAAGCCCGGTTCCAAAGCCGCACCCACACCGGAACTTCCGGATTTCGCGGCGATCGCCGCGGAGCGGCCGCAGGCCACCGCACCGGGCGCGCCGACCGCACCGAAATCGGTACTCGGCCAACTCGCCGATTCCTTCCTGGACTGGGACCTGTACCGGCAGGCCATTCCGGACCTGTTCAAGACCGGCCTGCCCAACACGCTGATCCTCACCGCCGGTGCCGCGGTCATCGGCGTGGTGCTGGGCCTGGTACTGGCGGTCGCCGGGATCTCCCGGTCCCGGCTGCTGCGCTGGCCCGCGCGGGTCTACACCGACGTGTTCCGCGGTCTGCCGGAGGTGGTGATCATCCTGCTGATCGGGTTGGGTATCGGTCCGATCGTGGGCGGCATCACCGGCAACAATCCGTACCCGCTCGGCATCGCCGCCCTGGGCCTGATGTCGGCGGCCTACGTCGGGGAGATCTTCCGGTCCGGCATCCAGAGTGTGGAGACCGGGCAGATGGAGGCCTCCCGCGCGCTGGGCTTCAGCTACTCGTCCTCGATGCAGCTGGTGATCATCCCGCAGGGCATCCGCCGGGTGCTGCCCGCGCTGGTCAACCAGTTCATCTCGCTGCTGAAGGCCAGTTCGCTGGTGTACTTTCTCGGGCTGGTCGCCAACCAGCGCGAGCTCTTCCAGGTCGGACGCGACCTGAACGCGCAGACCGGCAACCTGTCCCCGCTGGTGGCCGCGGGCCTGTTCTACCTGATCCTGACCATCCCGCTGACCCACCTGGTCAACGTGATCGACGCGCGGCTGCGCACCGGTAAACAGCCCGCCCCCATCCAAGAGGAGATGATCTGATGGC
>DATEOS010000319.1:0-5342 GCA_035273815.1 Candidatus Limnocylindria bacterium | reverse complement strand
CCTGCACCTTCACCCAGTCCGCGTCAAGAAGCATGCAGTCCGTTACACGTACACCTTCTGCCTGGGCGGGATCAGTTTCTTCCTGTTCCTGGCGCTGACGGTGACGGGCGTGTACCTGATGTTCTTCTACGTGCCGTCCATCGAGCGTGCCTACCAGGACATCCAGACCATCGAGAACTCGGTCGCCTTCGGCTCGCTGATCCGCAACATGCACCGCTGGGCGGCGCACCTGATGGTGCTCACCGTCTTCCTGCATATGATCCGCGTCTTCTATCACGGCGCCTACAAGCCGCCGCGCGAATTCAACTGGGCGATCGGCGTGCTGCTTCTCTTCTCGACCCTGTGGCTGAGCTTCACCGGCTATCTGCTGCCGTGGGACCAGATCGCCTTCTGGGCCATCACGGTCGGCACCCAGATGGCCACCTACGCCCCGCTGCTGAACACCGAGTCGAGCTTCATCCTGCTGGGCGGCATCGAGGTCGGGCAGGAGACGCTGATCCGGTTCTACGTGATGCACGTGATCGCCTTCCCGCTCATCGCCGCGCTCCTGATGGTCGTCCACTTCTGGAGGATCCGGAAGGACGGCGGCATATCAGGACCGGTATAGGGATGAACCGATGACGATCGAGAAGCGACCCAACGCCACGGCCGACAAGAACGCGCCCACCCAGGCGCCGGCAGTGCCGGTCATCGAGCGCAGCCCTGGCCCGAAGCTGCCCGGACCGCCGGGCGTGGCAGGCACCGAGCGCTTCCGGCTGCTGGCCTACGTCAAGCAGGAGTCGATGGTCCGGGTCGACAAGCGGCCCGATGAGACGGTCCTGACCTGGCCGCACCTGCTGCGCGCCGAGTTCCTGATGGCATCGCTGATCAGTGCGCTGCTGGTGATCACCGCCTTCTTCATCGCTGCTCCGCTGGAGGAGATGGCCAACGCCGGCGCCACGCCGCACGTGGCCAAGGCGCCGTGGTACTTCCTTGGCCTGCAGGAGATGCTCTCCTACTTCAACGCCACCGTGGTCGGCGTCCTGTTCCCACCCATCTACTTCATCGGGCTGATGGTCATCGCCTACATCGACCGCTCGCCGTACAAGGCGGCCCGCGATCGGAAGCTGGCCTGGGTCTTCTTCCTGTGCATCATGATCGGCGGCCTGCTGGTGACCTTTATCGGCTCATTCTTCCGCGGCCCAGGCTGGAACTGGGTGTGGCCGTGGGACGGGCTGTTCTTCACCCTATGACCAACACGCCGGTCCCCTACGGCGAGGTTCATGGGCCGCCGCTCGGCGAGATGAGCCGGCGCACGTTCATGCGCCGCATGCTCGGCGTGGGCATTGGCATCGTGACGCTCGAGTTCCTGGCGGGCTCGGCCGCCTTCCTGTGGCCGAACATCCGCGAGGGCCTGGGCGGCCAGGTGGTCGTCGGCACCGCCGAGCAGATCGCCGCCAACGAGCCGGAATGGGTGACCGGCCTGCCCTACGCGTTCCAGCCGGCTCGCGTCTTCATGGTCAACGTGCCGGCCGCCAAGTCGCTGGTCGACAACCCGGACAACCCCGAGTCCATCCCCGACCCGGGGTTCGACGTGGGACCCACCGTGCCCCCGGTCGACGCGTCGGTCCTGGCGCTCTACCGGAAATGCCCGCACCTCGGCTGCCAGATCCCGCAGCTCTGCGACCAGAGCCACTGGTTCGAGTGCCTGTGCCATGGCTCGAAGTACACGGTGCTGGGCGAGAAGCGCGATGGACCGGCGCCGCGCGGCATGGACCGCTTCAACGTCCTGATCCAGGGCGAAGGGGTGTACGTGGTCGATACGTCCGAGCTGGTCGACGGGCCGCCTATCGGGACCGATACCTTCGACGACCGGACCGCCACCGACATGCAGCACTGCACCGGCTGACCGATGCGCGCCAAGACGCTCGGTATCTTCCTGCTCATCGGCTTCGCGCTCTTCACAGCCGTCTACTGGATCACCGATACGACCCGTCGCGACAGCGCCTTCGCAACGCAACAGGAGGAGCTGCTGGCGTACGGACACGAGCTGTTCGGACCGCCAACCCCGGAAATTCCGGTGACCGCGAACTGCGCCAACTGCCACGGCGCCGACGGCACGGGTGGCGAGGTGGGCACCAGCGGCGTGCGCGCGCCGAACCTGCACAGTCGGAGCATCTTCGAGAAGCTCAAGGTCAACCCGAACTACGTGAACCTGGTCATCCGCTTCGGCGGCGTGGTGGTTTCCGGCCGGGTGGAGTCGCCCATGCCGGCCTGGAGCAGCGAGGTCGGGGGCCCACTGACCATCCAGCAGGTCGACGCGCTGACGGCCCTGGTGACGAGCTGGGCCGACGAGACCGGCGCGAAGCCGGTAGAGGACATCCCGAACACGGCGGAAGCGGGCCAGCAGGTCTACAACGACGCGGGCTGCGCCGGCTGTCACGGTGTCGACCTGGCCGGTCAGGAAGGCGTCTTTCCCGGCCTGCAAAACATCGGCAACGAGCCTGTCACCGACCTCCCGACGCCGATCAGCCAGCTGGACAAGCTGGAGGCCGACTACGCGGAGGACCCGCGCAACATGCTGGAGCTGTGGATCCGCGACTCGAGCGCGAACTACAACGATGGGACGCCCACCGGCATGCCGGCCCACCCGGAGGCCAGCCTCAGCGACAGCGCCCTGCAGGCATTGATCACGTTCCTCCTGGAGCAGAAGCAGTGAGGCACGCATGAGCAGCGCCTATCTGCCCAGCACCCGGCGTCGCGGCGTGGGCGGCTACGTGGCCAGCATCGACGACTTCATGAACTGGCTGCTGTACGGCGAGGAGACCTGGCTGGTCGCCGTGCTCAAGGCCGTGCCCCTCTTCTTCTTCATGTACTTCCTGATGTTCTACATCCCGAACTACGTGTACTACGCGGTGACCCTCTACATCCCGTTCCTGCAGCTCAGCAAGGACGTGGGTTTCCTCATCGCCAACCTGGTGGGCGGTGGCAACTTCACGGCCATCATCGTGATGATCATCTGGGCGCAGGCCGCCCGCGGCCGGCGCGGCTTCTTCTGGTCGTTGATCCGCTACCTGGTCTTCATCCAGTACGCAGCCACCCTGCTGGTGCTGCAGCCGTTCATGGTCTTCAACCTGGGCGGCGGGTCCCTGGTGCCGCCGGTCTTCACGTTCCAGGCCATCGGGCTGGGCGTCATCACCGCCGGGCTGGGGGCGGCCACGCTCGTCTACATGTGGCTCGAGTACGTGCGCGTAAGCCAGCGCCAGGCGGAGGCCGCCGCGGCCGCCAGCTCGGCGCTCCAGGCCCGCGCCTAGCCGACCGCATCTTCCGCCCGCTCGTCGCGCACCTCGCCCTCTCGGCGGTCGTGCTGGCCCTGGCGGGCGCCCTGCTGGGCTGGGAGCTGGCGACGCCGTGCCCGCCCGGCGGTCCGTTGGCCTTTGGATCCTGCGAGGCGGTGCGACCCTTCGCCGTCGCGGTCGTGGCGCTGGCCGCAGTCCTCTACGTCGTGGCGCTTTCCGCCGTGCTGGCCTGGACCAGCGGCCTGCGGCGCAGGCGCGTGGCGGATGGCCGGGCGGCGCGCGATTGGTACCTGCTGGCCGCCGGCCTGGGCCTGCTGGCTGCGCCATTGCTGTCATTCACCCTCGTCTCGGCCCTCCGCTAGCATGGCGGCATGAGCATCCACACCGCCGAATCGCTGCTGGCCCGAATTGGGCACGCGGCGCGCATTGATGGGGATCGGCTGGCGGTGGTGCATGAGGCCGACCTGCGTGGCGAGCTGATGGACGAGCTCGCCTTCGAAGCCGTCTTCAACGCCGACGAGTCCGTGCGGGATGCCTGCCGCTGGGTAATCTGGTCAGCCAGCCAGGCGCTCGGCTGCCCATCGGCCAGCATCCACGAGCTCTACCTGGCCCGCGGCCGCGGCGAGTTCGACCCCAATGGCTTCACGGTGCCGGCCATCAATGTCCGCGCCTCGACGTACCTGACCGCCCGCCAGGCTTTCGCGGCAGCCATCGAGCGCGACGCCGGAGCGGTGGTGTTCGAGATCGCGAAGTCGGAGATGGCCTACACCGACCAGCGGCCGGCGGAGTACACGGCGGTCATCCTGGCTGCCGCCCTGCGCTCCGGCTGGCACGGCCCCGTCTTCCTGCAGGGAGACCACTTCCAGTTCAACGCCACCAAGTGGCGCGACGACCCCGACGCGGAGATGGCCGGCCTCAAGGACCTGACACGTGAGGCAATCGCCGCCGGATTCCTGAACATCGACATCGACAGCAGCACGCTGGTCGACCTGTCGCGGCCGGGCGTCGCGGCACAGCAGGCGGTCAACGCGGCCAACACGGTCGAGCTGACCCTGCTGATCCGCGACCTGCAGCCTGACGGCGTGGTGATCGGCACCGGCGGCGAGATCGGCGAAGTGGGAAAGTCGAACTCCACCGAGGAGGAGCTGCGCGCCTACCTGGACGGCTACTACTCGCTCATCCACGGCTCGGGCATCCCTGGCCTCAGCAAGGTCAGCATCCAGACCGGAACCAGCCACGGCGGGGTGGCGCTGCCCGATGGGTCGATCGCCGCGGTCAGCATCGACTTCGACACGCTGCGCCGGCTGTCCACGGTCGCGCGGGACGAGTACGGCGTGGCCGGCTGCGTGCAGCACGGCGCCAGCACCCTGCCGGACGAGGCGTTCCATCACTTCCCGGCGAACGGCGCGGCGGAGATCCACCTGGCCACCGGGTTCCAGAACATCCTGTATGACGAGCCTGGCCTGCCCGCCGAGCTGCGCGCTCAGATGATGGGCTGGTGCCTGGCCAACTGCGGCGACGAGCGCAAGGACGGCGAGACCGACGAGCAGTTCCTGTACAAGACCCGCAAGAAGGCGCTGGGACCATTCAAGCGGCAGCTCTGGACGCTGTCGGCCGAGGCCCAGGAGCGCATCAGTGCAAACCTGCGGAAGCGCTTCGGCATCCTGTTCGACGAGCTCCAGATCGGTGGCACGCGCGCGCTGGTGGATCGATACATCGCGCCGCCGCCGCTGCCTCGTCCGCTGCCGCCCGCCCTGGGCGGCGCCCAGCGCACCGCCGTGTCGGCCGGCGCGGCCGTCTTCGAGGACGACGGCTCCGGGGAGTAGACGAGACCCTAGGACAGGCCCAGCAGCTTGCGCATCGGCCGGGTGTCGGCGACCGCCACCAGCCGATGGACAGCGCTCGGCGGGAGCTTGGCGAGCGTGCCCAGGGCGGTGACCAGCTCATCGGGCTCCACTTCGCTCACCAGCGACCAGAGCCTGCCCACGGTGCGGTCGTCCAGCCGCTCGAGCACGGCGAAGACGCGGGCGATGGCATCCGGCTCGCCACGGACGAAGAGGTCGA
>DATEOS010000318.1:0-5029 GCA_035273815.1 Candidatus Limnocylindria bacterium | reverse complement strand
CCGGACAACTGCCCGACCGATGACGGGGGCAAGTGCACCGGCCACCCAGCGCTCCAGGACGTCCAGGTCCGGACAGCGCTGGCCATGGCCATCGATAAGCAGAACATCATTGATGTCGCACTGCTGGGTCTTGGCAGCATTGGGGTCGGCTTTGTCCCGCCGGGACTGGGCGACTACTTCATAGGCACCGAGGCGAGCGTCCCGTACGACACCGCTGGTGCGAATGCGCTGCTCGACCAGGCCGGCTACACCGACACGGACGGCGATGGCATCCGCGAATGCAAGTCCGGCCAGGACTGCCCGACCGGCGACCTCACCTTCCGCTTCAACTTTCCCGATGACATCGACACCGCCCCGCGCGAAGCTGAGCTCATCAAAGGCATGTGGGAAGCGATCGGTGTCAAGATCGAGATCGGCGCGCTGGACTCCGACACGCTGACCAGCATCTGCTGCCCGGCCTTCGATTACGACGTGATTCTGTGGGGCTGGGGGTCGGATCCGGACCCCGGCTTCCTGCTGGGCGTGACGACCTGTCAGGAGATTCCGACCGGATACAGCGAGACCGGCTACTGCGATGAGGGCTACGACCAGCTCTATGCGGACCAGGGGACCGAGGTCGATCGCGACGCACGGATCGCGATCGTCCATCAGATGCAGCAGCAGCTGCTCGACGACGTCCCCTACATCGTTCCCTACTACGCTCAGACGCGCGAGGCCTGGCGGACCGACAGCTTCACCGGCTGGCTGGAGGACAACCCGACCTTCGGTCTGGAAGCGCCGGAGACGCTGACGGTCCTCCGTCCGACGGAGTAGGCGCTGGCGACCAACGCTGACCGGCCCGTGGCCCGCCTCGTCGCGGCCACCGGTCGGCGGCGGCGCCCGAGCCCATGAGCGGTCGCGGACGCTACCTGCTGGGCAGGATCCTCTGGGCGGGGGTGATCATCTTCGTGGTCATCACCTTCAACTTCTTCCTGTTCCGCGTCCTGCCGGGCGACCCTGCCAAGGCCGGATCGCATGACCCTCGGCTCAGTCCGGAGTCGATCGTCGCCCTGACCGAACGCTTTGGCCTCGACAAGCCGGTCTTCATCAACTTGGAACCGGGCACCAATCCTCTCGATTCGCAGTACTTCGCGTACCTGGGCGCACTGTCGCGCGGCGACCTGGGCCTGAGCTACGCCTTCCGCGACGAGCCGGTCGCCGGCATGCTGGGCGAGGCGCTCGTCAACACGCTGTGGCTGATCCTGCCGGCCCAGTTCCTCGCCATCTTCTTCGGCATCGCGCTGGGGGTGACTGCCGCGTGGCGCCGCGGCACCTCGCTCGATGTCGGATCGTTGACCTTCAGCCTCTTCATGTGGTCGCTGCCGACCTTCTTCCTGGCGATCCTGCTGCTGGTCTTCGGGTCGAGCCACCTCGACCTGCCGACGGCGGGCAAGGAAACCATTGGCGCCACCTACGAGTCGTGGTGGGCTCAGCTGGTCGACATCCTGCGCCACCTGGCCATGCCGACCCTCGCCTTCACCCTGGTGCTCTTGGGCGAGTACATGCTGATCATGCGCAGCAGTGTGCTGGACGTCTTCAGCGAGGACTACATCCTCACCGCCAAGGCCAAGGGCCTCTCCACCCTCCAGATCATCAAGGATCACGCCCTGCGCAATGCCATGCTGCCCATGGTCACGCTCATCGCCATCAACCTGGCCTTCACCGTCTCGGGCGCGATCCAGGTCGAGGAGGTATTCAGCTGGCCAGGGCTGGGCAACCTTACCGTTGAGGCGATCAGCGAACGCGACTACCCGGTGCTGCAGGGCGCGTTCCTGCTGATCGCGGTGGCGGTGGTGATCGCCAACCTGGTGGCCGATATGGTCCTCGGTTGGCTCGATCCGCGGGTCACCAGCGCATGACGGCTCTGGTCGAGGTCGCAGGGCCGCAGACGGTATCCGTTGCGCCGCGTCGCAACATCTTCTCGAAGCTCATCCGCCGGCCGATGGGCGCCATTGGCCTGAGCATGCTGACCGTGGCCGTGCTGGTCGCCGTCTTTGCCCCGTTGATCGCCCCGTACGACCCCTATGCCAACGTGCGGGTCACGATCTTCGACATCTACCAGCCGCCTTCGCCGGCCCATCCCCTGGGCACCGACGACGGCGGTAAGGACGTCCTGTCGTCGCTGATCTATGCCTCACGCGTGTCGCTGGTGGTCGGGTTCACGGCCGCGGCCATCACGGCGGTCATCGGTGGCCTCATCGGGATCGTGGCGGGCTATCGGGCGGGTCGCGTCGGGACGGTCCTGATGAGCTTCACCGACTTCTTCCTGGTCATCCCCGAGATCGCACTGCAGATCGTGATCGTGGCCATTGCGGGCCAATCTCTGATCAACATCATCCTGGTCATCGGCCTGCTCGGCTGGTCGACCACCGCCCGCCTGGTGCGGTCGCAGACACTGTCCGTGCGCGAGCGCAAGTTCGTGCTGCGCGCCCAGGCCATCGGGGCCGGCGACCGTCACATCCTGCAGAAGCACGTGCTGCCCGCCCTGCTGCCGCTGATGATCGCCAACACGGTCCTGATCGTCAGCCTGGCCATCCTGTCCGAGTCGACGCTGGCCTTCATCGGCCTCGGAGACCCGACCCTCATCAGCTGGGGTCAGATGCTGAATTTCGCCTTTAATCGCGGCGCGATCTCCGCCGGAGCCTGGTGGGCCTACTGGCCGCCGGGCATGGCCATCGTCTGGGTAGTCTTGGCGACGACCCTGCTGGGTACCGCGCTGGAGGATGTGCTCAACCCGCGTCTGAAGCGCCACCACCTGGAGCGGGAGCGCCGCCGTCCACGGGGTGCGGCCGCGCCCGTCCTCGAGCTGCCGACCCGTCCCGCGACGGCAATGTCACCGTTGCTCAGCGTGCGAAACCTGACGGTGGAGTTCGACTCGCCGAGCGGCCCGCTGCGGGCCGTGAACGACGTGTCGTTCGATCTGCGGCGCGGCGAGACGATTGGCCTGGTGGGGGAGTCCGGATCGGGTAAGACCACGACCGCGCTGGCGATGCTGCGGCTGCTGCCGCCCGGTGGCGAAGTGGTCGCCGGCCAGGTCCTGTTCGACGGCGAGGACCTGATGACGCTCGACGCCCGCGAGATGCGAGCCGTGCGCTGGGCACGCCTGGCCATCGTCTTCCAGGGGGCGATGAACTCCCTCAATCCGGTGCGCCGCGTGGGTGACCAGGTGGCGGAGGCGGTGCGAGTCCATGAGCCTTCCGTTGGTCGCCGTGGCGCGATGCAGCGTGCCGAGGAGCTGCTCGAGCGGGTGGGCATCACCCGCCACCGGGCGCACGACTACCCGCACACCTTCTCGGGCGGCATGCGCCAGCGCGCCATGATCGCCCTGGCCCTGGCGTGCAGCCCGGACGTGATCGTGGCGGACGAGCCAACCACCGCCCTGGACGTGATGATCCAGGCCCAGATCCTGGAGCTGCTGACCGGGCTCTCGAGCGAGCTCGGCATGGCGACCATCATGGTCACCCACGACCTGGGCGTGGTGGGCCAGCGCTGCGACCGCGTGCTGGTGATGTACGGCGGCACCATCGCCGAGGAGGCAGAGGCGGCGCGCCTGTACGCCCACCCGCGGCACCCATATACCCAGGCTCTGCTCGCCTCGTTCCCCGACGTCGCGCATCCCGACCGCGAGCTCGTCTCGATCGCCGGCACGCCACCGCGACTCGACGCCATGCCGCCGGGGTGCCCGTTCGCGCCGCGCTGCCCGATGGTCTTCGACCGGTGCCTGACGGAGCGGCCGCCAGCCTACGAGCTGATGCACGGCCGGCGCGTGGCCTGCTTCCTGGAGGAGCCGGGCCAGGAACGCCAGGCGGTGGCCGATGCCTGAGCCGATCCTGACGGTGGAAGGGTTGCGCAAGGAGTTCCCCGGCCAGCGATCGCTGACTGACACGCTCACGCGGCGGCCCGCCCGTAACGTGACCGCGGTCGACGGCGTCAGCTTCACGGTCATGCCCGGTGAAGTGCTGGCCCTCGTTGGCGAGTCGGGCTGCGGCAAGACCACGACCGGCAACCTGCTGATGGGCCTGATGCCGCCGACCGCCGGCAGCGTGACGCTCGACGGACAGCACGTTGGCGGCCTGTCGCACCGCGAGCTGCTCCGCCTTCGGCGCCGGGTGCAGATGATCTTCCAGGATCCGTACGAGTCGCTGAATCCGCGCATGCAGGTACAGGACATCGTGGCCGAGCCGCTCCGCGTGCACGGCGTGGCGGCCAGTGCCAAGGAGGCCGAGGCGCGGGTGCGCGAAGCCCTCACCCAGGCCGGCATGACCCCGCCGGAGGCCTACCTGCACCGACTGCCGTTCGAGCTGTCGGGCGGCCAGCGCCAGCGCGTCGTCATCGCCGCGGCGCTGGCATTGAAGCCGATGCTGCTGGTGGCCGATGAGCCGGTGAGCATGCTTGACGTGAGCATCCGGGCGGAGATCCTGAATCTCCTCCGCAAGCTGGCCGATGAGCACGGCATCGCGGTCCTCATGATCACCCACGACCTGTCCACCGTCGCCGCCTATGCCGATCGCATCGCGGTCATGTACCTGGGCCGAATCGTGGAGATCGGGGATGCCCGCACCGTCCTGTCTCATCCGGAGCACCCCTACACCCGGGCATTGCGCTCGGTGGTGCCGGTGCCGGATCCGTCGGCGCGCCGGCGCCCGGTGATCCTGGTCGGCGAGACGCCCGACCCATCGCGCATCCCATCAGGCTGCCGCTTCCATCCGCGCTGCCCGGTGGCCTTCGACCGCTGTCCGCGCGAGGACCCACCGCTGTTCGACCTGGGCGGCGGACACCAGGCTGCCTGCCTGCTGGTCGAGGACGGGCCGGCGGAGGCGCCGCCGATCAGCGAGGCCAGCGCCTAGAGCGCAGCTACGGGCGTCGCGCCGAAGAGCAGCAGGACCACCAGCCAGCTGACGCCCACGGCGATGGCCCCGGGACCCACCAGCCGCGGCAGCCAGCGGCGAGTCGAGGCGAAGCGCGCCGCCAGGGGAGCGGCTGCAATGGT
>DATEOS010000317.1:0-5190 GCA_035273815.1 Candidatus Limnocylindria bacterium | reverse complement strand
CGCCCCGAAGTAGCCCTCCACGATGCGACGGGCGCGGCCGAGCGTCACGTGCAGCCGCTCACGGAACGTATCGGTCTCCACCAGGTCGACCATCCGAATGCCCCGTCGCGCGACCTTGTCGACGTAGGCCGGACCGATGCCACGGCTGGTGGTCCCCAGCTTCGCCTTGCCCCGTTCACGCTCTTCGAGCTGGTCGATCAGGACGTGGTGCGGCATGACAAGGTGCGCGCGATCGGCGATGAACAGGTTACGGCACTCGAAGCCGGCGGCGACCAGGCCGTCCAGCTCGTCGACCAGGGCGGGCGGGTTGATCACGACGCCGTTGCCCAGCAGGTTGCGGGTCGTCGGGTAGAAGATCCCCGATGGGATCAGGTGCAGCTTGAAGTGTCCATGCGGGTTGACCACGGTGTGGCCCGCGTTGTTGCCGCCACCGTAGCGCACCACCAGGTCGGCGTCGCGCGCCAGGTAGTCGACGACCCTGCCTTTTCCCTCGTCGCCCCATTGGGCGCCGACCACGGCGGTCACGGACATGGGCGGACGCAATTCTCAGCACGTGGAAACGCCGGTAATGGTACCCGCGGGTGCACCGGTCCGGATGATCGGGGGCCACGTACAATCCCGCCGCGCAACGGGCCACCTGATCCGCCCGAGGGCGCACCACAGCAAAGGGTGCAATGGCCACCGAGCCCACCACCGCCAGTTGGCGCAGTCGCGGCTTCCCAGGTGCCTGAGCGAGCGACGTTCGTCGCCAGCGCGCGTTTCCTGCCGCTCGACTACCTGCGTGTCCCCTACCGACTCGCCGACGGCACGGCGCAGACTCAGCCAAGGTCCGCTGGATCGGCACCGGTTGGATTCGCCTTCCTGACCATCGATGCCGGCGGCGGGCAGTCTCCGCGCCTGTACTGGCCGCGAGCGGATGGTGAGCCCCTCAGCCACCTGGCCGCTGCTCGCGCGGAGCTGGCCGGCATCCCGCTCATCGCGCGAGTGGTCGACCGTGACGCGCTGGCTCGCTCGTTGCCCGACGGCTGGCACGCCGAGCCCGCCGAGACCGATGCCTCGGCCGCGGTCTGGCGTCACCAGGACGGCAGCATCCTCCTGCCCTTCGACCCGGCGGAGGCGATCGAGACGCTGTGGTCCGAGCGCTACACCTCCACCGCGGGCGGCGGCGGCATCAGGGCCGCGGCGCAGTTCCTCTATTACCGAGTCCGACCGATGCTGCCGAGGCGCGTGCAGATCGCCATGCGGCGCAGCTATGCACGCGTCCAGGACCGTCGCGAGTTTCCGCGCTGGCCAATCGAGCCGGCCCTGCACGACCTCCTTCGTTTCCTGTATGGCCTGCTCACCGAGGTGGCAGGTGGGCCGGTGCCATGGATCGGCCCCTGGCCCCGACCCTACCGCTGGGCCGTGGTGCTGACCCACGACGTGGAAACCACCGTCGGGCAGGGACAGATCGGTGTGCTGCGCGACATCGAGCGACAGCTCGGGTATCGGTCCAGCTGGAACTTCCCCGCCCTGCGCTTTCCCGTCGACGAGTCGGTGGTGGCCGCCCTGCGGGACGAGGGGTGCGAGATCGGCGTCCACGGGGCCTACCACGACGGCCGGGACCTGGAGTCCCTGCGCATGCTCGAAGAGCGCCTGCCTGCCATGCGCGCGGCGGCGCTCCGCTGGGGAGCGGAGGGGTTCCGCTCGCCGGCCACCCAACGGCGCTGGGAATGGATGCCCCGCCTCGGCTTCGGCTACGACACGAGCTTTCCGGACACCGATCCGTACGAGCCGCAACCCGGCGGCAGCTGCGCATGGTGGCCGTACCACAACGAGGAGCTGGTCGAGCTGCCGATCACCATGCCGCAGGACCACACGCTCGTAACGATCCTGCGGCGAGACGCCGAGACGACCTGGCTGGACAAGGCTCGCACCCTGCGCGAGCGCTCGGGGATGGCCCTGTTCCTCACCCATCCCGACTATCTCGGCACGCCCGAGGCGTCGGCGCCGTACCGGGAGACCCTGCTCGCCCTCGCCGAAGATGCGACCGCCTGGCGCGCGCTGCCGCGCGAGGTGGCCGGCTGGTGGCGCCGGCGCGCGGAGTCGACCATCGAATCGGATGGCACTGGGTGGCGCGTGAACGGACCGGCGAGCGACGACGCCGTCGTCCGCCTGGATCCGCCGTAGCGGCTCAGGCGACGAAGCGATAGAGAAGCTCGCCCGCGGCGCGGCACACGAAGGGCGGGCTGTGGCGAATCACCCCGCCCAGCAGGCGGCCGAAGGCGCCGTGCGCCGCGTCGCCGGTTGGCTCGTGGCCCAGCACTGAGTAGGTGAGCGCCTCCTCCCGCGCGCCCCACGAGCGCTTGAAGGCCGCCAGGCTGTCGTGGTTCGCGTCGGTGCGTCCGAAGTCGAAAGAGGCATAACCCTCCTCGCAGGCCAGGCGGATGGCATGCCAGAACAGCAGGTGGTTCGGCCGCAGCTTCCAGGCGGCGTCGTCCGAGGCGCCGAACTTGTAGATGACTGTGCCGTGGCCGGCCAGGAACAGGGCGGCTGCCACCGGCCGTCCGGCGGCCTCCACCACGTCAACCCAGCCACTGCCAGCGACCAGGAGCCGCTCGGCGATCAGGCGGAAGAAGCGGCGCGGCTGGATCGGCACTCCCTGCCGGCGCCGCGTGCGAAGGTGCAGGTCGTAGAACGTGGTGAGCAGATCGTCGGGCTCGACGGAGCGCCGAGCCTGGAGCCCTTCCCGCTCGGCCCGGCGGATGTTGCGCTGCACTTGCGACGGATGGAACCCGGCGTGGACCACGGCCGGGTCTGGGTCCAGCGCCAGCACGTGGCGCAGTGCCTGTGGGCCGGCCAGACCGGCTCCGTGAAGCGGCCCGCGGAGCTCGACACCTGCGAGTCCGGCCTCGCGGGCGGCGGCCAACAGCCCTTCGGAGAGCGCTGATTCCTCGGTCGGGGACGTGGCCAGCGGCGGGCAGTAGTCCGTGAACGGCAGCGACACCCAGCGCGGACGGCGAGCGAGGTGGCGTACCGCCACCATGGGCGCCCCGGCGCGAATGTCACCGTCCTCACCGATCAGCGCGGCCGCGAAGGCGTCAAAGCCGTAGCAGTCAGCCACCAGCTGTGCCCAGGCTGGATCGTGGAACGGAGTGCTCCGAGGGTGCTGATCGACGAAGTCCCGCCATCGCTGGTCGTCGAGCGGCAAGGTGGTGATCGGCGGCATGTCGTAGGTATGCGGGTCTCGAGGGCTGCCATTCAGAAAACGAGCGCCGCGTCTGCGGCGCTCGGTCGGTGCGGTGGTGAGAGCCGAGGGCTAGGCCCGGGTGGCGCGCACCTTGTCAAAGCAGCTCGAGCAGTAGACCGGCCGATCGTTCCGCGGCAGGAACGGGACAAGTGCCTGGCCACCGCACTCCGCGCAAACCGCGGCGTGCATCTCGCGCTGACCGCCTCCCCCACCGTTGCCGATCCCGAGGGCTCGATTCTGCTTCGCGACCGCGCGGCAGCTCGGACAACGCTGGGGCTCGTTCACCAAGCCCTTCTCGGCGTAGAACTGCTGCTCGCCGGCGGAGAAGACGAAGTCCATCCCGCAGTCTCGACAGTGGATGGTCTTGTCGGCGTACACCCTACCCTGTGCCTCCTGTTCGCACGCCACGGCCTTGCCTTGGACGGATTGCTTGTTCCCCTGCCTGGGCGGGCGTTGAGCGTGCGACAGGTTCCTGGGGTCGAGCAGTTGGCCGGGCGTTTCGCGGGCGACTATACACACGGATTTCGCAAGTGCATAGACCCCGTCGGACACCCCGCCACGCTCAATAGGCCTGGACCTCTACCTCGCGGGTCATGGTGTAGAAGCGGGTATTCGACTTCCGGAATTGCAACGGAACCTCGCCGATTGGCCCGTTGCGGTGCTTCGCGACCTTTGCCTTGAGCAGCTCGACCTCTGACTCCGCGTTCTGCTCGCCCTCGCGGTACAGGAAGATCACCACGTCCGCGTCCTGCTCGATGGAGCCCGACTCGCGAAGGTCGCTCAGCCGCGGCTCCTGCGTCCCGCGCTGCTCGACACCGCGCGACAGCTGGGACAGGGCGATGACCGGCACCTTCAGCTCGCGGGCCAGCTGCTTCAGGCCACGGCTGATCTCGCTCACCTCTTGCACCCGGTTCGCCTCCTTCTGGTTGAGCGAGCCCTGCATGAGCTGCAGGTAGTCGACGATGATCAGGTCCAGGCCGCGCTGCTCCGCTTCGAGGCGCCGGGCCTTGGTGCGCAGCTCCATGACGCTCAGCACCGGTGAGTCGTCGATCCACATCGGCGCCGCATGCATCTCGTTCATGACCTGGGCGATCTTCGACCAGTCGGTCTCGTCCACGAAGCCCGACTGCAGCGGCCGCGGATTGATGCCCGATTCCGCCGAGAGCAGGCGCAGCGCCAGTTGCTCCTTGCTCATCTCCAGCGAGAACACGCCGACCTTCTTGGCCTCGCGCACCGCCGCGTGCTGGGCGATGTTCAGCGCCAGGCTGGTCTTTCCGACGCTGGGTCGCGCGGCCACGATGATCAGGTCCGATGGCTGGAATCCGCCGAGCAAGGTGTCCAGCTGGCTCAGGCCCGATGGGATGCCCAGGATCTGGCCGCGGTGCTCGTGCAGGTACTCGAGGCGGTCATAGGCCTGGCCCAGCAGCGTGGCCAGCGATTCGAAGCCACCGGCTGTCCGGTGCTGGCTGATCTCGAACAGGATCCCCTCCGCCCGGTCGATGGCGACCTCGGCGTCGTTCGCCTCCTCGTAGCCGACCGCCGCGATCCGTCCGGCCGCGCCGATCAGGTTGCGCAGCACCGCCTTGCGCTCGACGATGCGACCGTAGTGCTCGACGTGCACCGCCGTCGGCACGGCGTTCATCAGGCTGGCCAGGTAGGCGGGGCCCCCTACCGGCTCCAGCCGATCCCGCCGCGCCAGCTCATCGGCCAGGGTCACCAGGTCGATCGGCTCGCGCTGGCCGTGCAGCCCGAGCATCGCCTCATAGATGTCGGCGTGCTGCTGGCGGTAGAAGTCCGCCGGCCGCAGGAAGTCGGCGACCTTCAGGACGGCGTCCGGGTCGATGAGGATCGAGCCGAGCACGCTCTGCTCGGCTTCGACTGCCTGTGGTGCCAGCTTGTCGATGCTCACGATGGTTCGGTCCAGACGCGACGCGATGACGGGTCTCTTGACCCGATTCCCA
>DATEOS010000316.1:0-4625 GCA_035273815.1 Candidatus Limnocylindria bacterium | reverse complement strand
GCCAAATCGCAGCGTGGCGGGGCTTAAGGCGCCTCGCACGTCGAATTGTGGCCAAATCGCAGCGTGGTTGGGCTTAACGGCGGTTTCGGCCGGTCTTGAAGCCCGCGGCGCCGCGATTCACGCTCCGGCGGCGCTTCTCACCCGGCAATTAGCCACCTCATTGGCGCCCAAGCCCAGCGTCATCGGCATCTGGCGAGAGAGCGGCCGGGATGGAGCATGTCATGGTGGCGCGGAGGCATCGGTTCATGCCTGAGGCGCCGCTGGCAGAGCTTGATTACAAGAAGAATCTCAAGCTCGACCTGTTCCCCACCATCTGGTGCCCAGGCTGCGGCATCGGCACGATCATGATGCAGCTGGCCATGGTCCTCGACGAGATGGCCATGGACGAGTCGAACACGATCGTCGTGACCGGCATCGGCTGCACCGGTCGCATGGGCGGCTACATGAAGTACGAATCGGTCTACACCCTGCACGGTCGCACCCTGCCGGTGGCCGAGGCGATCAAGACCGTCCGCCCGGAGATGCACGTGATCGTGGTGGCCGGCGATGGCGATACCGCCAGCATCGGCGGCAACCACCTGATTCACGCCATCCGGCGCAACGCGCACGTGACGGTCCTCTGCAACAACAACGAGATCTATGGTCTGACCGGCGGGCAGACCGGGCCGACCACGCCGACCGGCACGAAGACCCTGTCGTCCCCGGCCGGCAACCCGAACACGCCCATCAACCTGCAGGGCCTGGTTCGATCCTCGCCGCACGCGCTGTACGCGAAGACGACCGTCTACCACCAGCTGCACATGCGCAATGTCATCCGCGAGGCAATCGAGCACCCCGGCTTTGCCTTCGTGGACATCACCAGCCAGTGCATCGAGAACAATGGGCGGCGCATCGGCTTTGCCAGCGCGAACGACATGCTCACCTTCTACCGCAAGACGTACAAGCGGGCAGCCAAGGGGGCGGAGCATCTCAACCCCTTCGAGATTGGTGTGCTCTACCCCCTGACCGATGGCGCCGCGGGAGCCAACGGCAACGGCGCCGGGATGACGGTGGTCCCCGATCGACCGGCCGAGCTGCCCGACCAGCCCTCGGGACCGATGAAGGCCACGGCGGAGCCGGCTGCCGCCACCGCTGCGCCCCCCGCGCCTGTCGGCGATGACGAGAAGGCCCGCAAGCGGGCGGAGTCGCAGGAGCGCGCGGCGCTGATGGCGCAGCTCTCGCCGGCGGTGAAGCTGCGGGTAGCGAAGAAGGAGCTCACCCTGGTCGAGGCCTTGACCGAGGCCGGACTGGAGGTGCCCGAGTCGCTGCGCACGGGGGCCAGCGCGCCGGCTCCCGCGCCCGTCGCGCCGGGCGAGGTCGAGATCAGCGCCAGCGGCGCCGATCCGAAGACCGAGGAGCAGCCGGGCGACCTTGCCGCGCAGGCGGTCGAGACGGTCGCCGAGTCGGTGGCCGCTCCGATGGCGGATACGCCGGCCGACCCGAAGGAGGCCAAGCGGGCCGAGGCGCAGCGCAAGCTGGCGCTCATGCAGCAGCTCCCATCGGAGCTGAAGCTCCGCGTCGCCAAGCGCGAGATCAGCCTGGAGGACGCACTGCGCGAGGCCGGGGTGGATCCGGAGTGACAACCCGGATCGCGCTCGACGGCGTGGGTGGCCAGGGGGTGCGCGTGATCGCCGGCGTGCTTGGCGCGCTGCTGGCCCGGATGGGCAAGCAGGTCACCGTCCTGTTCGACTACGACTCGAGCGTCCGCGGCAGCATGTCGGACGCCTTCGTCATCTTCGACGACGTCCCGATCGCCAACCCGGTGGTCGAGGAGGCGGACATCATGCTGAAGCTGGCCGACAAGGGGCACCTGCGCATCAGCGGTCGCAAGGTGGTGACCGACCTGGGGCTGGGCCGGCCGGGCGACGAACAGATCCCCTTCGCCACACTGGGAGCGGAGCGCTTCGGGAAGGAGCTGTTCGGCAACATGATCGCCCTGGGCCGAATCATGCGCCTGGCCGAGATCGAGTACGACGAGCCGGCCATTCGCGAGTCGCTGCCGCGGCGTTTCCAGGACGAGAACGTGGCAGCGGTCCGCTTCGGCTACGAGCTCACCGACGAGGAGATCGCCCGCCTGGCTGCCGCGGCGCCGCCCAGCCGCTTCGAGATGAATGACGCCGCCACTGCGCCGGAGCACCGCGAGACCGGGATCGCCACCGGCGGCCAGATGGCGGTGGCCGGCGATGTGGGGGAGAGCGGCTAGCCGGCGACGGCCCCCCGTGCTGCCTCGAGCGCGGCATCCAGCGCCATCTGCTCCTCGGGTGTGAGCGGCCGCATTGGCCGGCGCATGTCCGGCTTCACCGGTACCCCGCGTCGAGCGAGCATGTGCTTGGCGGCGGCAATGAACGGCTGCGCCTCCATCATCGAGCGGAGCGCAGCCAGCCGCGCCTCCGCGGCCGCATCGGGCTGGTCGAGTGCGTCACGGACGACATCGGGGAAGGCGGAGGCCAGGCCCGACACCGATCCGACGGCGCCGCGCGCCATGGCCGGCGGGATCAGCGGCTCCGAACCGACCAGCACCGGCAGTTCCAGGCCCAGGTAGGGGATCACACGGTCGAGCGGTGACTCGCTGACCTTCAGGCCGGCCAGGTTCGCAGCGGCAGCGCGCACCCGCTCCACCACCTCGATGGGCACCGGGTAACCGCTGCGGGCGGCGAAGGCGTAGATGAAGAAGGGGAGTGGGGCGCACGCCTCGGCCGCGGCCACGAAATGCGCCGTCAGCCCCTTCGCATCCAGGGGGAAGTAGGGCGGCGGGATGACCGCCACGCCATCGGCCCCGATCTCGGCCGCATGCGCTGCCAGGTTGGCCGTGTCTCGCGTCGATTGGGCGCCGGCATGCACGATCAGCCGCCCGCGGACCGCCGCGCGATAGGCGACCGCCACGCTGCGGCGCTCGGGCAGCGAGAGCAGGATCCCCTCCCCGGTGGTGCCGCAGGCGAACACCCCATCGGCTCCGTGCTCGGCCAAGAAGGCGGTCAGCGGCCAGATGGCATCCTCGTCGACCCGCTCCCCGTCGTCGGTGAGCGGCGTCACCGCCGCCACGATCAGCGGCGGTCGCTCGAAGGACCAGGGCAGGGTGGACATGCGCGCAGGGTAGCGTCTCACCTTGTCGCCGGGCAGCACCGGGCGCTAGGCTGCCCGCCACCATGACGCTGACCGCCCTGCGCGCCACCCTGGAGCCCGGCGCCATTCGCCGCGCCCCGAAGGTGCTGCTGCACGACCACCTTGACGGCGGGCTGCGGCCATCCACCGTCATCGAGCTGGCCGCCGAGGCCGGCTACCGCGACCTGCCGACAACCGACCCCGACGAGCTGGCACGCTGGTTCAGGCTCGGTGCGGACAGGAAATCGTTGGAGCTCTACCTGGAGGGCTTCCGTCACACGGTGGCGGTCATGCAGACGCCGGACGCCATCGCGCGGGTGGCCGCTGAGTGCGTCGAGGATCTGGCGGCCGACGGCGTCGTCTACGCCGAGATCCGCATGGCGCCCGAGCTGCTGATCGATGGCGGCCTGACGCTCGATGAGGCGGTGCAGGCCATGCTGGCCGGGCTGCGCGCCGGCGCGGAAGGACGTCCCATCACCGTCGGGCTGATCGTGACTGCCATGCGCCAGGCAGCCCGCTCGGTGGAGATCGCCGAGCTGGCGGTGCGTCATCGGGACGCGGGGGTGGTCGGCTACGACATCGCCGGGCCGGAGGCAGGCTACCCGCCGACGCGCCACCTGGACGCCTTTCACCTCATCGCCCGCGAGAACTTCCACTTCACCATCCATGCCGGCGAGGGTTTCGGGCTGCCATCGATCTGGGAGGCCCTGCAGTGGTGCGGCGCCGAGCGGCTGGGACACGGCGTGCGGATCGTGGAGGACATCACTACCCACGCGGATGGGCGGGTGGTCCTCGGGCGGCTGGCCGCCTATGTTCGCGATCGCCGGGTGCCGCTCGAGATGTGCCCGACCTCGAATGTGCATACGGGGGCGGTCGCCTCCATCGAGCAGCACCCCATCGACCTGCTGCGGCGCCTGCGTTTTCGGGTCACGGTCAACACGGACAACCGGCTGATGAGCGGCATCACGCTGTCCAGCGAGTTCTCCACACTGGCCACGACGCACGGCCTGACGCTGGACGACCTTGAGTGGCTGACGCTGAACGCCATGAAGAGCGCCTTCTGGCCGTTCGACGGCCGGCTTCGGATCATCAACGAACACATCAAGCCCGGTTTCGCCCGCCTGCGGGCCGAAGGCGCCGCCGCCGAGATCGCCACCGCCTGACCTGAGAGCGCTGCCGCATCGGTGTATCCTCAGAGCCCGGCCCAAGTCCCGCGTTTTCCGATGGAGATCGCCGCATGACCTACGTCATAGTCGAGCCCTGTATCGGCGTCAAAGACGCCTCGTGCGTCGACGTTTGTCCGGTCGACTGCATCCACGCTACCGATGACGACGCGATGTACTTCATCGACCCGGACGAGTGCATCGACTGCGGCGCCTGCGAGCCCGAGTGCCCGGTAACGGCGATCTTTGCCGAGGACGCCGTGCCGGAGCAGTGGACGAACTTCATCCAGATCAACGCCGACTACTTCGTCAACAAGTAGC
>DATEOS010000315.1:0-2378 GCA_035273815.1 Candidatus Limnocylindria bacterium | reverse complement strand
TGCACCTCGCCGAGCGCCCAGCGCAGCTGCCGCAGCGGGTCGGCGATCGACATCGAGACCAGGATGGTGCCGATCAGACCGATCAGCAGCGCGGCGATGGCCAGCAGCAGGATCGGTGTGGTCAGCTTGTCCGCCGGTGCGCTGAGGATCTCGAACTTGCTGGCCACCACCGCCAGCACGATGGCCAGGATCGGTACCCCGGTGGACAGTACCCAGGTCAGCACCTGGCGCAGGATGACCCCGGGGGCGCGGAAGTTCTCCGGCACACCCGTGCGCAGCGCGGCGACCGCGACCGGGCGCAGCACCCGCTCGGACTGCAGATAGCCGATGATCGCCACCGCCGTGGCGGCCAGGGCGGCGGCCACCGCCACCACCGGGGCCGACTTGCTGGCCACCGGCCAGCTGGCCACGATGAAAACGATGGAGCCCAGAAACCAGTTGGTCACGTTGATGACCGACCGGTAGAACGGCATCTTCAGGGCGCGTACCCGGGCCACCTCCGTGATGGTGGTGGAGGTGTCGCCGAGCAGGGTGTCGCGGCGTTGCCAGCGGATCACCGGGATGAGCATCCGCAGGGTGATGTAGGCGGCGATGGTGAACGACACGAACAGATAGCCGAGGAAGATCGCCAAGTTGAAGGTGGGCAGCTCCTGCAGCTGGATACGGTCCTCCGGCGGCAGACCGTAGCGCAGGAAGCCGAGGACCAGCAACGCGCCGATGATGTCGGCCTGAACCATCCCCAGACCGAACACCGGCCACGGCGTGCGGGCCACCCATCGGACGAACGCGCTGATGCGCCCGATCGGTACCACCTCCGCGTTCACCCGTTTACCGTATCGGGCCGGGCGGACGTGCCGTGCCGCTGCCAGCGTGTCGTGTCCCCGGGTGGCACTACTGTTGACCGGTGCGTAGCGGTGTTTTCTCGCGTCTGGTGGGTCAGGACCTCGTGGAGGCCGAGTTGCTCGCGGCGGCGACGGCGGCTCGGGGTGAAAAGTCTCACAGCGGTCTCACCGCCGGCGGGATGACGCATGCCTGGCTGATCACCGGCCCGCCGGGGTCGGGTCGATCGGTCGCCGCGGTGTGTTTCGCCGCCGCCCTGCAGTGCACGTCCGAGGGGGAGCCGGGGTGTGGTGAGTGCCGCGCCTGCACCACGACGATGGCCGGTACGCACGCCGATGTGCGCCGGATCATCCCGGAGGGGTTGTCCATCGGGGTGAAGGAGATGCGCGACATCGTGCAGATCGCGTCGCGACGGCCCGGCACCGGCCGGTGGCAGATCGTGGTGGTCGAGGACGCCGACCGGCTCACCGAGGGGGCGGCCAACGCGCTGCTCAAGGTGGTGGAGGAGCCGCCGTCGTCGACGGTGTTCCTGCTGTGCGCACCGTCGGTGGACCCCGAGGACATCGCGGTCACGCTGCGCTCGCGCTGCCGGCACGTCGCTCTGGTGACGCCGCCGACCGCCGCGATCGCCGAGGTGCTCACCGAGCGGGACGGGATCGCCGCCGATGTCGCGGCGTGGGCGGCCTCGGTCAGCGGCGGGCATGTGGGCCGGGCGCGGCGGTTGGCCACCGACCCGGAGTCCCGGCAGCGCCGGGAGCGCGCACTGAGTCTGGCCCGTGATGCGGCGACCCCGTCCCGGGCGTTCGGCGCCGCGGAGGAACTGGTGGCCACCGCCGAGGCGGAAGCCAAGGCGCTGACCGTGGACCGCAACGAGACCGAGGCCGAGGAGCTGCGGACCGCGCTCGGTGCCGGCGGGACGGGGAAGGGCACCGCGGGCACCATCCGCGGTGCGGCCGGGGCGATGAAACAGCTCGAGGCGCGGCAGAAGTCGCGCCAGACCCGCGCCTCCCGGGATGCGCTGGACCGGGCACTGATGGACCTGGCCACCTACTTCCGTGACGCGATGGTGGTGTCGGCGGGGGCCGCTCAGGTGGTGGCCAACCACCCGGACATGGCGGAGAAGGCGGGCGCGATGGCCGAGCACGTCCCGCCGGACCGGCTGCTGCGCTGTATCGAGGCGGTGCTGCAGTGCCGGGAGGCGCTCGCCACCAACGTGAAGCCGAAGTTCGCGGTGGACGCCATGGTGGCCACCGTCGGGCAGGCGCTGCGGAACTGATTAGTGTCGCGGCGGGGGCCTGCCGTAGACTCATGCCGCCCACTTCGGTGAGCCCGCCACCCTAGCTCAGTCGGTAGAGCAATTCACTCGTAATGAATAGGTCAGGGGTTCGATTCCCCTGGGTGGCTCCACACCCTCACGGCTGTACGGCATCCCGCCAGGCCAACGGATTCAGTTCGCGGTAGGGATCGTCGGCCCGGACTTCCCCGAGTTCGGCCAGAATTGTCTCCAACGACGTCTGGGTCTGGGCCTTGACGGTATC
>DATEOS010000314.1:0-3800 GCA_035273815.1 Candidatus Limnocylindria bacterium | reverse complement strand
CATCCCAATGGCTATGGCCGATCCGCCGCCACCGATGGCGCCGCGATGGTGCCGGCCGCGGTCGCGGCAGGCGATGAAGGGGAATCCGGGCGGGCGGCCGACGCTGCCGGGATCGGTGCGGCGACAGCCCCCGCGCAGTTCTCGGCCGGCTGAGAGGGCTCAGCCCGCGGCCACGTCCTCGCGGGCGCAACCGGCGCAGCGCCCGTAGAAGTCCAGCCGCGCGTCGTCGATGACGAAGCCAGTGTCGCTGGCCACTCGCTGGGCGACCGCCGCCACGTAGCTCTCGCCGATCTCCTCCACGCGCCCGCAGCGGCTGCAGGCGAGGTGATGGTGATGCTCGGGTTGGCAGGCGATGTAGCCGGAGGCATGCGTCGGCAGCTCAAGCCGCCGCGCGACGCCGGCGCCAACCAGCGCTTCCACGGTGCGGAAGACGGTCGCCCGCCCGATCCGCGGACTGCGGCGGCGGACGCGCTGCCACAGCTCCTGGGCGGTCAGCTGCCGGCCCGCCGTGGCCAGGGCATCGGCCACCAACAGGCGCTGCGGCGTCACGCGCTGGCCGGCGGCGCGCAGCCGGTCCCTGGTGGCCGCCAGGCGATCGGGGCTCATCACACCGCGACTCCCACCACGCCGGCCCAGATGGAGAAGAGGTAGATCGCCGCCACGCCGCCGAAAGTCCAGAGCGCGACCCACCGTGACCGGTCCGATCGGTGCGCCTCCGGCAGCAGCTCGGCGGCGCCGATGTACAGGAAGAAGCCGGCGAAGACGCCCAGCATCGAGCCCAGCACCTCGTCCGGGACGGGGATCAGCAGCCCGAGCACCACGCCCAGCACCGGCGCGACCGCCACGATTGCCACCCATCGGTACGTCTCGCGCATGGGGGTGTGGCTTGCCAGCATGAAGCTGACGATCCCAATCCCATCGCTGAAGCGATGCACGATGACCACCGCCGCGATCACCAGTCCCAGCCCCCCTCCGACCTGCAGGCCGGCGGCCAGCGCGACGCCGTCGAGGAAGGAATGGATGCTCATGCCGGTGGCGCCGATGATCCCGACGTGCCGGTGGTCGGGCGCGGCGTGATCCATCTCGGTGGCCGTCTCGTGTCCGACGTGGAGGGTGGTCATCTTCTCCACGGCGTAGAAGGCGAGGAAGCCGATGGCCGTGGAGACCATGGCCCGATCCAGCGAGCCGAGCAGCTCGACCGATTCGGGGATCAGGTCGAAGAAGGCGGCGCCGATCCGGATGCCGGCACCGACGGCGATGATCGCTCCCACCGAGCGCGTCGCCCGGGCGGCCACGATGCCGCCGAACAGGGCCGACATGAAGGCGCCCACCGACACCAGGATCGCCGTGGCTTCCATGTGAGACAGAGTATCAATACGGTGTCAAGGAGACCGGTCCCGTGATACGATCCGGCCAGAAACGAGGACCTGTTTGCCAGAGACTGACGCACGCCCGGCGCGCCCGCGCCGACGCTCATCGACCCGCTCCGCGCACGCCGCCAACGGCGCGGCACCTCCCGAACCGCTCGCACCCGCCGACGACTCGCCGCTGCTGGCTGCCGTCCTGGCAGCGCAGAAGACCTACCGCTTCGGCGAGATCGAGCTGCCGCCGACCATCGCCCGCGCCATCGAGAAGATGGGCTTCGTCCAGCCCACGGAGGTGCAGGCGCGCGCCATTGGTCCATTGCGCGCCGGCCGCGACCTGATCGGTCAGGCACAGACCGGGACCGGCAAGACCGCGGCCTTCGGCATTCCCATTGTCGAAAAGGTCGACCCGTCGGGGAGGCACGTGCAGGCGCTGGTACTGACGCCGACCCGCGAGCTGTGCGTGCAGGTGACCGAGGAGATCCGCCGCATCGGCGTCTTCCGCAACGTCGGCGCGGTGGCCATCTACGGCGGCTCAAGCATGGAACGCCAGATCTCCGCCCTCAAGAAGGGAACGCCGGTGGTGGTGGGCACGCCGGGCCGGGTGCTCGACCTGATCCGTCGCGGCGAGCTGCGGCTGGACCGGGTCCATACCGTGATCCTGGATGAGGCGGACCGCATGCTGGACATGGGTTTCATCGTGGACGTGGAGACGATCCTGTCGCGCTGTCCCCGCCAGCGCCAGACGGCCTTGTTCAGCGCCACCATGCCGTACGCCATCCTGCGCATATGCGATCGGTTCATGGATCGCAAGGCAGAGCACATCGTGGTGCGGCCGGAAATGCGGACGGTCGAGACGGTGCGCCAGCTCGTCTATTTCGTGGCCGAGCAGGACAAGGTACGTGCGCTCCTGGAGCTCACCGGCCAGTTCAACATCGATCGGCTGCTCGTCTTTCGGCATACCCAGATCGGGGTCGACAAACTGGCCCTCACCCTCAAGCGCCGCGGCCAGAACGTGGCGGCGCTGCACGGAGGCATGAGCCAGCGCGACCGCACCCGGACGCTGGCCGATTTCAAGTCGGGCAAGATCCGGTTCCTGGTGGCCACCAACGTGGCGAGCCGCGGGCTGGACATCACCGATCTCCCCTTCGTCCTCTCCTACGACATCCCGGAGGACGCCGACACATACGTGCACCGCGTGGGTCGCACCGCCCGAGCCGGCAAGGAGGGCACCGCCATCACCTTCGTCGGCGAGTGGGACCTGGACGCCTGGGAGCAGATCCGCGGCGAGGTCGGCGCGGAGGTCGAAGAGGGCGAGCTGAACCTCTACGGGCCTGCCTGAGGGCGCTCGTGACCGGCCGTCGTCCCGACGAATAGGGAAACAGTGGCAGCCGGCGCTCGTCGTCGCCTTCGTCGGTCGTCTCAGTCGCTGGCTGGCTAAAGCGCGAAGCTGGCTGGCGTCGGTGAACCGATCGCAACGTTGCGCGGTACCTTAAGCGGACGATGACGGCCACCAACCAGAAGGACCTGCCCCAGCTCGCGACCCCTTCCGACGCCGTGGTCCACAGCATCGAGTGGATGTTCGAACCCGCGTGGCGCGGCGAGCGCGTGATGGCGCGCCTGCGCGACGGACGAGTGTTCATCACCGACGAGCGCGGCGAGGCCGTCCCCGATGACGTGGCTGCCGAGGCGGCTGACGTGCTGGAGCCGTCACTGGATGCCGAGGAAGCGCTGGTCGACGGGGTCTGGACCAACATGCCGTTCGTCGGCACCGGCAGTGCCGCGCAGCACCTGGCCGAGGCGATCGCCGAGGAGGGGCTCACCGACGAGCTGCCGGATCCGATCGAGAACGAGCCGCGGCGGGCGTTCGTGGCCATAGACCTGGTGGAGCTCGACGGACAGACGCTGCACGATGTCCCGTTCATGGAGCGCCGCCGCCTGCTGACGTCGGTGGTCGACGAGAACGTTCGCGTTCGGGTCAGCCCGGCGGTGCGGGTGCCGATTCACAACTGGCTGATCCAGTGGCGCGCTGCCGGCTTCGACCGCTACGTGGCCAAGCATGTGAACTCGCGCTACACGCCGGGCCAGATGTCCGACGAGTGGCTCCTCCTCTCCACCGCCGAGAACCGCGGGCCCAATCCGGTCACTCGGCTGTTCTGGCCGTCCCGCGGCAAAAAGCAGCTGCACATCGAGGACGACGGCAACCCGCGCCTCGACCCGCAGCCAAACCAGGACCAGGAAGAGCGCTAGCCCCGTCCTCCGTTTGCAGCGCCCGGGTCGGGCCAGGGCGCGTGCTACGCTTGAGCACCCGAGCGAGCAACGTGACGACGACCGCCCCAGGAGGCCTGTCCTGACGTCCAACCCGACCGCACCGCCGGAGTCGGCGCTCGACGAGACCGGGCTCGGCGAAGTCCGCCGCGTGGGCGACGCCGACCT
>DATEOS010000313.1:0-2088 GCA_035273815.1 Candidatus Limnocylindria bacterium | reverse complement strand
CCAAGATTCACGACCAACCGGCGTCGCGCAGCGCTCGACGGATCGTCTCGGCCACCTCCATCGGGCTGTCGCGCACCAGCCAGGCCGGAAAGCGCAGCACCACCTCTCCGCGCCGGGAGAGGTCGTTGTGCCGGCGCATGTCGGCCCACCATTGCTCGGCCGACATGTGGTGGGATCCGTCGATCTCCGCCCGCACGCCCCACGGCCACAACACGTCGAGGTAGCGGACGTTGCCGGCGGCGTCGCGCCGCATCACCTGGCGTACCGGCACCGGCAGGCCCGCGGCGCGGCACAGCGCCACGAGATCCAGCTCGGCGAGGGAGTGTGCGCCGCCCCGGGCGTCGGCCGCGCTGCGCAGGATCAGCGACCGGCGCTTGGCCACCGGCATCTGCCGCGCCACGTTCTCGACCTCGTCGCCGATCACGAGCCGCTGCTGGAAGCACATCGCGATGATCGTTCGTGCCTCGGCCTCCGTCTTCGCCCACCCCGCCGCGTCCACCACCGAGCGCGCGGGCGAGGTCGTAGGCGGCAGTGATGGACACACGTGCTCGATGGCGAGGTGGCTGGTGCGATGGACCCGGACACCCGGCGGTGGACGGCGGGCGCGTCGGTGGGCGGGCACGACGACGTGGACGTACTGCGGGGTGAACCGCTGTAGGCCCTGTAGGCACAGGGCCGTTACGCCGCCGAGCACGGCCGGTCGACCCGCTCCTGTGGACAGCGAAGCCGCCCACAGGGTCTGGCGCTGCGTCAGCGTCCCGTTGTGGGTGGCGTACACCCCGCGGTGCACCAGTTGCCACCGTCCCGAGGCGACCCGTCGGTCGACCGTGTTCTCCGATAGGAACCGCATCGCCTGCTGCCGGCTGACGATCCCGTCCTGGCGGCGCAGCAACGCCTCCCATTCCCCCGTCTCCACGTGCCCACAGTGGACGCCGCATCGCCGCCCCACAACCCGCGACTTCCCGGCTGTGGACAACTTCCGGTGAATCATGGAACGCAACCCCCGGAAAACGGGGGGTCCGGTTCCAAGATCTATCAGCGGCGGTGGTGGAGCCAGAGGCGGAGCAGCACGAAGCGGAGCACCGTCGCGGCCAGGTTGGCCAGTACCAGGACGGCCAGTTCGGTCCAGCGGGCGGGGGTCGCGGTGAACCAGTGCAGCAGCGCCAGCGATCCGCTCGTGAGGCCCAGCCCCAGCAGGAACACGAACAGGCCCTGCGCCTGGTGCTTGGCCACCCCGCGCCGGCCGGTGATGCCGAACGTCAGGCGACGGTTGGCCGCCGTGTTCGCGATGGCCGTCGTCAGCAGAGCCACCACATTGGACACCTGCGCCGAGAGGCCGTGCCGCAGCAGCGAGTAGAGCACCAGGTACGCCACCGTGGACGCGATGCCGATGGCGGCGAACCGGACGATCTGGCTCGGCAGTCCACGAGGGACACCCGGCACCGCCCGGCCGAACTCGCGCCGCAATGAAGCTACCGGCAGCGCCCCGGTGGCCAGGCCCCGGCCCAGCCGGACGATGCCGCGCAGGTCGGCGATCGCGGTGGAGAGGATGTCGACCCGGCTGTCGGGGTCGTCCACCCAGTCCACCGGCACCTCGTGGATGCGCAGTCCGCTGCGCTGGGCCAGTACCAGGAGCTCGGTGTCGAAGAACCATCCGGTGTCCTGTACCAACGGCAACAGCCGAACCGCGACGTCCTGCCGGATGGCCTTGAACCCGCACTGGGCGTCGGAGAACCGGACCGCCAGTGTGCCCTTGAGCAACAGGTTGTAGCCCCGGGAGATGGCCTCCCGCTTGATGCCGCGCACCACCCGGGCGCCCCGGGCCAGCCGGGTGCCGATCGCCACGTCGGAGTGGCCGGAGATGAGCGGCGCGGCCAACGGCAGCAGCGCCGCCAGATCCGTTGACAGGTCAACGTCCATGTAGGCCAGTACCGGAGCGTCCGATGTGGACCAGACCGCGGCCAGGGCAAGGCCCCGGCCCTTCTGGTCCACGTGCGTCACCCGTACCGCGGGAAGCTCTTCGGCCAGGCGGTGTGCCACGGCCAGCGTGCCGTCGGTGCTGGCGTTGTCGGCGATCGTGATGCGGCA
>DATEOS010000312.1:0-2005 GCA_035273815.1 Candidatus Limnocylindria bacterium | reverse complement strand
AGGCGTATTCCAGGAGGTGGAGCATCGAAATAGTCTTTACGCAATTGACAAAAGCGCCCCCGCTCGCCGTCTGGGCCGATGGGGATGACGTAGCGGATCTCGACTTCGCTGTCGGTGACCACGACGCGGTCGATCAGAAGTTCCACCAACTGGCGCCGCTGGGCGAAGTCGGCCTGGACCAGTCCCGCCTGGACTCGTCGGCAGAAGTCCGCGGCCGATCCCGCCCAGCCGGCGAGCTGCGCGGTGCGATCGACCTGGGCTTCCAGCTGGTCCGCCTGGACACGCAGCGCCTGCGCCCGGTCTTCCACCGCTTGGCGGCGCCGCTGGTATTTCGCAAGGTGAATGACCCCGAGCTGGTACGCCTCGGTCAGGCGTTCCAGCTGCCGTTCAAGCCCGAGCTGACCTTGGCGCAGCTGATCGCGCCGGGCTTGGAGTTCCTGCGGCAGCCACCCACCGCCATGCGCCCGAGCCAGGGCCTGGGCGATGTGTTCGGGATCGCTGAGCAGCGTGCACAGGTCCCGCCAGACCAACTCGTCGAGCTGGTGGACCGGGGTATAGCGTGCCGGGCACGGTTCATCGGTCCCGCCGCGCAGCGCGACGAACTTGGCGCGACAGGCATAGTAGTCGTATCCCGGATGGGCCGTGCGGCACACGCAGCTCGACCGGCAGACGCCGCAGCTCACCAGGGCGCGCAGCAGGTAGTCGTGCCGGGTGTTGTTGCGGCTGGCGAAGGCGCGGTTCTGCGCAAGCTTGGCTTGCACCTGCCCGAACTGATCCAGGCTGACCAGGGCCGGGATGCTGGCGACCGGGAGCCATTGGTCGGCGGGAATCGCCACCGAGGAGTCCGACGGTCGGCCAATCGGGTGGGTCGCGGACCGGCGGACCCGCGGCGGGCGGGCACGCCAGCGGCCGGCGTAGACTTGGCCGGTATAGGCCGGGTTGGTCAGGATGCCGCGCAGCGTCGCCGGCGACCAGCAGGCCCGGCCGGTCGGCGAGACGATGCCGAGGGCGCGCAACCGCTTGGACAGGCTGAACAGGCTGGAGTGCTCCTCGACAAAGCTGGCGTACAGTTCCCGGACCACGGCGGCCTCCGCCGGTTCGACCGTGACGCCGGCCGGATCGCGCGGGCGGTCGGGATCCAGCCGGTAGCCGTAGGGGGCTCGGGTCCAAGGCAACAGGCAGCGAGCGCGCAGCTTCATCTGTCGTCCCCGCCGCATGCGTTCCGCAATCAAGGTGCGTTCATATTCCGCCACCGCGCCGCGGATCTGCAGGAGGAGCTGGTCCTGCGGATCCCGGCCGATCGGCCGGTCCAGGAACTCCACCTGGCAGCCGAGGCGTTCCAGTTCCTCCAAGAGGACCATCAGTTGGACATAGTTGCGCGCCAGGCGGTCGGGATCGGTGACCAGCACCCGCTCGACCTCGCCGGCCCGCACCGCATCGCGCAGCCGGTCCAGACCCGGCCGGTTCAGCGTCGCCCCGCTGTAGCCCTCGTCCCGGAAGACATCCTCGCCCGTGAGTTCCCGGCCGTGGGCGGCAAACCACGCCCGCAACCGGTCAAGCTGCTGCTCAATGGTCTGGGCCTGGGCTTGTCGCAGGGTCGAGACGCGCACGTAGACAACCGTCCTCATGGCTCACCTCCAGAGCTTGTCGGAAGGTGGCGCTTTCCCCCGCGGGCTCCGAGCCCGTGGCGGCCGGACCCCAGCTCAGAATGAGCATGTAGGCCCGATCCCACCGCCGAGCGCCGTCCGAAACCGGCCGCATCTGACGGCGAACCTGCCAGTGGTGTTTCATGGCCACCTCCCCGATCACCTTCCAGATCGGGAACGGTGTCCGTGCCCTCCGGCGCCGGATCCCGCCGGCGCAAAGGATACCGCCACCAACTCAGGGCAAGCCGCCCGGTGCGCGACAGGCAGAATTTGTCATTTGTGATTAGGCCATTGAACTCGTGTTCAAACGCTGGAAATCGCTGCTCGATCTCGATGCCCTGCCGGCCCACAGTGCGCCC
>DATEOS010000311.1:0-3379 GCA_035273815.1 Candidatus Limnocylindria bacterium | reverse complement strand
GCCGGCGCGCGGCCGTGCCGGCAGGATCAGCGGCGGGTGGGCGGGGCGTCAGCCCCGACGACGAAGGGGGCTCACAACCATGGATGCGGATCGCCTGGAGGGCAGGGTCGCTCTGGTCACCGGTGCCGGTAGCGCCGAGGGCATCGGATTCGCCATCGCCGCCCGACTGGCCGGGCTGGGCGCCAACGTGGCCATCGTCTCCACGACCAAGCGCATCCACGACCGCGCCGCCGAACTGGGCGTGACCGGGTTCGTGGCCGACCTGACCGATGAGGCCGAGGTGGGCGCACTGGTCGACGCCGTGACCGAACAGCTGGGCGATGTCAGCGTGCTCGTCAACAACGCCGGCCTGGCCAGCAAGGCGAGCCCGGAGGTGCTGCGGCCGGTGGCCCAGCTCAGCCTGGACGAGTGGCGGGTCGAGATCGACCGCAACCTGACCACGGCGTTCCTGACCAGCCGCGCCATCGTCTCCGGCCTGGCCGAGCGGGGCTGGGGCCGGATCGTGAACCTGGCCGCCACCGCGGGCCCCGTCAACGCGCTGCCCACCGAGGCCGCGTACGCCGCCGCCAAGGCCGGCGTGCTCGGCCTGACCCGCGCGCTGGCCATGGAGGTGGTGGCCGACGGCGTCACCGTGAACGCGGTCGCGCCGGGGATCATCCACACCGGCAGCTCCACGCTGACCGAGCTCAAGCGCGGGCTGGACACACCGATGGGCCGCCCCGGTACGCCCGACGAGGTGGCGTCCGCGGTCGCGTTCCTCTGTACGCCGGCGGCGTCCTACATCACGGGCCAGCTGCTCGTCATCGACGGTGGCAACAGCGTGCGCCAGGTGCAGTACCGCTAGCAGGTGCAGTGCCGCTAGTACGAGTTGCCGCCGTTCGCCGCGGCCACGATCACCGCGATGCAGCAACCGACCAGGGCCAATCCGGTCAGCACCCAGCCGATGACGATGGCGGCGGTGGCGACGCCGCCCCCGCTCTCGCCGCTGGCCGCGATCTGGCGCTTGGCCACGTGGCCGAGGATCGCGCCCAGCGGTGGCAGTACGACGACGGCGAGGATCAGCGCCACGATCGCGAGAACGTTGGTGCGCTGCGGCTGCCCGTACGCGGGCGCGCCGTAGCCGGGTTGTCCGTACCCGGGTTGGCCGTAGCCCGGCTGTCCGTACTGGGGCTGCCCGTACTGCGGTTGCTCGTACTGCGGTTGCCCGTACTGGGGCTGGCCGTACTGCGGTGGTTGTTCGTACTGCGGCGGCTGTTCGTATGAGGGTGGTGGTTGCCCCTCCGGCGGTGGGCCGTACGGGTCGCTGGGCGGCGGTTGGTCCGGCCGGTTGGGGTCGGGCACGTCGCCCGACGACGGTGGCTGCCAGGTCATTCGCGGTCCCTCCCTCACTGGCCCTTGACTCAACTTCCCACGTCGGAGTAGGTCATCGGTGAGAAATCGCACAAGGTGCACCTTGGTCACGAGCAGCGTCAACACTCATACTCGCGGGTAACTCTTTCTCGTCCCGCTCTGTCTGCTTCACGGAGGCATCCCATGGCCCGCCTCGCCCAGACGCCCGGACTCACCGAGGTACAGCGCGACATTCTCGCCGCGGTACGGGAGTTCGTGGACAAGGCGATTATTCCGAACGCGCAGCGGCTCGAGCACGCGGACGCGTACCCGTCGGAGATCGTCAATGGCATGCGGGAGATGGGCCTGTTCGGGCTGACCATTGCCGAGGAGTACGGCGGGCTCGGGGAGTCGCTGCTCACCTACGCCCTCGTGGTGGAGGAGCTGTCCCGCGGTTGGATGTCGATCTCCGGCATCGCCAACACCCACTTCATCGTGGCGTACCTGATTTCGCAGCACGGAACGCCGGAGCAGAAGCAGCGCCTGCTGCCGAAGATGGCCACCGGCGAGGTGCGGGGCGCGTTCTCCATGTCCGAGCCCGGGGTCGGGTCCGATGTGGCCGGCATCCGGTCGAAGGCGGTCCAGTCGGGGGACACGTTCATCCTCAATGGACAGAAGATGTGGCTGACCAACGGCGCGTACTCGTCGGTGGTGGCGACGCTGGTGAAGACCGAGCTCGGTGCGTCCACTGTGTACGGCAACATGACGACGTTCCTGCTGGAGAAGGAGCCCGGCTTCGGCGAGACGGCGCCCGGCCTCACCATCCCGGCGAAGATCGAGAAGATGGGCTACAAGGGCGTCGAGACCACCGAGATGGTGCTGGACGGCGTCGCGGTCGAGTCATCGTCCATTTTGGGCGGTCAGGACGGACTGGGCCGTGGCTTCTACCAGATGATGGACGGCATCGAGGTCGGCCGGGTCAACGTCGCCGCCCGGGCGTGCGGCATCGCGATCCGCGCCTTCGAGCTCGGCGTCGCGTACGCCCAACAGCGCCAGACGTTCGGGCAGCCGCTGTACAAGCACCAGGCGATCGCGTTCAAGCTCGCCGAGATGGGTACGAAGATCGAGGCGGCGCACGCGCTCATGGTGAACGCGGCCCGGCTCAAGGACTCCGGCCAGCGCAACGACGTCGAGGCCGGCATGGCGAAGCTGCTGGCGTCCGAGTACTGCGCCGAGGTGGTGCAGGAATCGTTCCGCATCCACGGCGGCTACGGCTACTCCAAGGAGTACGAGATCGAGCGGTTGATGCGGGAAGCCCCGTTCCTGCTCATCGGTGAGGGCACGTCCGAGATCCAGAAGACCATCATCTCGCGCGGCCTGCTCAAGGAGTACAAGCTTTAGCCGCCTGACGTCCCGAGCGCCCGGGTTTGGCGCGAGGGCGGAAGGCGGCCTGGGAGCCTAGAGTTTCGCGGTCGGCGCCTCGTGGCGCTGGAAGTGGACCGGGTCGAGTTCGTTCATCAGGCGGTCCAGCTCGTCCACCGTGCCGATGAGCCCGCGCCGCGGCGGCGCCTGCACGTAGATGCGGATGGCGTGGGCCAGCAGGGCCGGGCTGACCGAGAGGTGCTTGTCCTGCAGACTGTACGCCTCCGGGGCCGGCGCGCCCGGTGGGAACACCCACAGCATGATGGCGACCGAGTGGTGCGACGGGGTCTTCGGGCCGCCCTCGGCAATCTGCTCCCACACGAACGACCGGGTGAGCAGGCCACGGCGCACGATCAGGCCGGCCGGCGTCAGTACGACCCGGCGGGACGTGTTGTACCAGAGGTACGTGGCCGCGCCGATGCACGTGATCGCGTTGACCACGATCAGGAAGCCCAGCGGCTCGTTCATCTCACCGGCGTCGATCACTCGCTCGATCAGCTTCTGCATCCAGAAGATGAGCACCGCCAGGAACGACAACCACGCGAACGAGCGCACCGCCGCGTACGCCGGCATGCCGCGCTCGTCCTGGATCACCAAGGACCGCGGCCCGCGCCACCGGGGTACCAGC
>DATEOS010000310.1:0-5067 GCA_035273815.1 Candidatus Limnocylindria bacterium | reverse complement strand
CCGGATCGGCGGTATGGACGAGCTCGCGAACCTCCTGGCAGATCTCGCCCTGCCAGGGGGGCAGCGCGTCGATGTACGCGTCCACTCGCGAATCGGGTGTGTAGCTCATCCCGCCTCCCTTCCGCTCAGCTGGCTGGCCGGTAGGACAGCACCAGGATTCCCTCCTGCGCGCCAGCCAGGACGCCCTCATCGAAATAGGCGGCCTGCCAGCCGCCGTGCTCGAATCCCCCGTCACGGTCTTCGTCCGGCGAGCCGGGGCCCTGCATGACCCCGTCCACGGAGAGGAACTCGTTGACGATGAGCCGCCTCACGACGTGGGTTCCATTGGGGTCGCCAGCTGGAAGTAGTTGTCATCGGGATCGGCAAAGGTGGCGATCAGGCTGCCGGTCTCATCGCCTTCCATCGTGTACGGATCGGCGATCACCGTGGCGCCGGCGCTTTTGAAGCGCTCGAAATCGCCCTTCACGTCTGTGCTCTCCATGTTCCAGATGAGGCGGCCCGGAGTCGCATTCTTGCCCTTCACCTGGTCGTGCGGACCGACCGTTACGGAGCCTGAACCGATTTGCCAGCCGATGTAGCCGCCCATGTCCCAGCTGGGCTGCCCGAACAGCTTCGTGTAGAAATCCGCGAGCCGTTTCGGGTCCTCCGACCCGATCAGGATGCTGTTGAAGTTCATGCAAGGCCTCCTTGATGGCGTATCTGGGGTGATGCGTATTCGCTTACCCGTCTGACTGCTGCAAGCGGCCTGCCTCATCGGACCACACCGCGCCGCTTGAGCGAGAGCGGCCCTCCGAGCCACCCCCGTCGCCACGGTGGTCCTTTTGGGTCATTCCGGTTCGGAGCGGTGGATTCCACACTCGTGGGGTGAACACACCCTCTGCCCGGCGAGCGTGATGGCACGCCGTGCCATCGGCCCCGTGGCCACCGCACTCGGTGCGGCCGATGTGCTCGTGCTCGAACGTGCGGGAAGCGACCTTCGCCTGCTCGGGGGCGCCGGGCGCGGCGCAAGCTGGGCCGGCACCGTGGAAGTGAAGACGACCGGCGAGGTGCTGCTGCGCAAGGCGAAGCCCGGCAAACCGCCGGTTCGCGTCGAGGAGAAATCCCCTGTCCGCATCATGGGGCCGTATTGGAGCGCGCACGCGGCGCTCATACCCGTCGGCGACGAGCACGTGGTGGTGGCAGGCGGCGAGGAGCCGATCCGGGGCTCGGACGCGGAGCTGCTCCGCCACGCGGCGGAGGCGGTGGCGGCGGTTGGCGACGTGTCGAGCGCCAAGCTGCTCGCCGACGAGCTCGAGGTCGTGGACGCCGTTCGCCAATTGATGCACTACCGCCCGGAGAAGGTGCGCAGCACGGCCCGTCACATAGCCGAAGTCGCGGCCGGATCGCTCTCCTGCGAGTTCGCGGCGGTCATGGTCCGTTCCGCCGACGGACTGTTGGTCGAACAGGCCGGCGCGACACCCACCGAATGCACCGATCCTCAGCTCTGCGCCGACATGCAGCGCCTCTCCCGGCGCCTGCGCGACCAGCCACTGGTCGAGCAGGACCTCAGCGGCGGCGACACGCCGGGGAGCGAGCACGGCCTGGTCTCGCGCTACGCGCTGGCGATCGGCAGCGGGAAGGATCGGGCCATCCTGGTGGTGGGGCACGGCGCCGTCCGGCCGCGCGGCTTCACCAATCTCTGCATGCGGGTCGGTCGTTCCATCGCCGACGCGGCGGAGGTGCTGCTCAGCCAGGCGCTGGCCCGCGAGGAATTGGCCCGCGAGCGCGACCAGTTCGCCCGCGAAGCTCGAACCGATGAATTGACGGGCCTGGCCAACCGCGTGGCCTGGACCGAGGCGCTGGACCAGGAGCGGCCGCGCCGATCCCGATATCGGCGCCCCGTGGTCGTCATGTCCGTTGACGTGGACGGGCTGAAGCAGGCGAACGACCGATTCGGACACGACGCCGGCGACGAGCTGTTGCGCGGCGTGGCCGTCATCCTGCGGCGCAACCTGCGCGACGCGGACGTGGTGGCGCGCATCGGCGGCGACGAGTTCGGAGTGCTGCTGCCGGAGACGCAGCCGGACGCCATGCCGAAGCTGGTGGAGCGTATCCAGATCGCCTGTGCCGCCTGGCGCGGCACACAGCCGGACCTGCACCTCTCCGTTTCGATCGGCTGGGCGGCTCCCGAACCGTTCGGCGACCTGCGCAAAGCGCTGCGGACCGCCGACGACCGCATGTACCTCGCCAAGCGGGGCGCCTGACCTCCGGCTACCATGCCGGGAATGCCGTACGACTACCGCACCGTGACCGTTGATTCGGTCACGAAGGAGGCGGACGACGCCCTCGCCCGAGCCGATGCGCTGGTCGAGCGTGCCGTCGCCAGCATCGACCAGCCAGCCTTCGATGACACGCTCAAGCCGCTCGAGCTGGCCGGCGCCGAGATCGGGGTGGGGTACGGTCGCAGCGCCTTCATGGCGCAGGTGCATCCCGAGGCCGCGGTGCGCGATGCCGGCCAGGCTGCCGAGGAGAAGATCACCAAGTGGCGCGTGGCGATCGCCTTCCGCGAGGACGTCTACCGCGCCGTTGCCGCCTTCGCCGCAACGCCGGAGGCGCAGCTGCTCACTGGCGAGCGGGCGCGTCTGCTGGAGCACTGGATGCGCGACTTCCGGCGTGCCGGTCACGAGCTCTCTCGTGAACAGCGTGCGGAGCTGGAGGCGCTCCGCAACCGGCTGGTGGAGCTGCAGGTGGCCTTCGCTCGCAACATCAACGAATCGCCCGACTGGATCGAGGTGGATCGCGAAGGGCTGGATGGCCTGCCGGACTCCTACGTCGAGCGACTGCGGCCCGGGGAGGAGCCCGGGACCTATCGGGTCAGCCTGGACTATCCCGAGATCAACCCGTTCATGGAGCGCGCCACTCATCGCGATCATCGAGAAACCCTGTTCCGCAAGAACTTCAACCAGGCCGCGGCCGCGAATCGGCCACTGCTGGCCGAGGCGCTGGGGATACGCCGCCGGATCGCCGCCCTGCTGGGCCACCCGACGTGGGCGCACTACGCCATGGAGGTCAAGATGGCCGCCGATCCGGATCGAGTGGCCGCCTTCTACGACGAGCTGGTGCCGCCGCTGGAGGCCGCCGCCCGCGATGAGATCGGTGCCATGGAACGCATGCACGCGGAGGCTGGCGCGACCGACCCGCTGCAGCCGTGGGACTGGCATTTCTACGACACACGTCAGTCGATGGAGCATCACGGCGTCGACCAGAACGAGGTGACCGAGTACCTGCCGCTCGACCCGGTGCTGGACGGCATGTTCGCGCTGACCGGCGAGGTGTTCGGGCTCGATTACGAGCGCGTGCAGGAGGCGAATGCGTGGCACCCATCGGTCCAGCTGTTTCGCATCAAGGACCGTGAGAGCGGTGAGCTGATCGCCCACTTCTACGCAGACCTGTTCCCCCGGGAAGGCAAGTTCACGCATGCCGCAGCCTTCCCGCTGGTGATCGGCCATCGTGCGGCGGATGGCAGCTACGTCAAGCCGGTGAATGCCATTGTGGCGAACTTCACGCCACCGAGCGCCAACCGGCCCAGCCTGCTGACCCATGGGCCGCACGGCGAGATCGAAACGCTCTTCCATGAATTCGGGCACATCCTGCACATGAGCCTGACGCAGGCCGAGTTCACCCGCTTCTCGGCCGCCGAGACCGAGTGGGACTTCGTGGAGGCGCCCTCCCAGATCATGGAGCACTGGGTCTGGCAGCCGGAGATCCTGGCCCGATTTGCCCGCCACTACCAGACGGGTGAGCCCATTCCCTCGGACCTCGTCGAGCGCATGGCCGGGTCGCGCTTCATCAACGTGGGGATCCGTGCCACCCGGCAGGTCTTCTTCGGCACCATGGACATGGCCCTGCACGCCACGGCCGATGAGCCCGACATGGACGCCGCCATCCGTGACAGCTGGCGCGTCACCCAGCTGCCGTATCCCGAGGACACCTTCATGCTGGCCAGCTTCGGCCACCTGATGGGTGGCTACGACGCCGGCTACTACGGCTACCTGTGGGCGGAGGTGATCGGCGACGACATGTGGGGCCGATTCGCGTCCGAGGGGATCGACTCACCCGAGGTCGGCGCGGCATACCGCCGCGCCGTCCTGGAGCCGAATGGCTCGCTGAGCGGTGACGAGCTGGTGGCCCGTTTCCTGGGGCGACCTGCCTCGATCGAGGGCTATCTGCAGATGCGGGGCATGGGCGCCACCGCCGACGTCGCCAGCTGAGCGACTCCCCCGCAATGGCGCGACGGTCGGTCCGCCTGGCGATCGTCACAGCGCTGGGCGTGCTGGTGGCACTTGGCGTCTACTACGCCTTCTTCCTGGGCGGCCCGGCGCCGCGGGCGGCGCGTGACTGGGAGCTGCTGGCAACGCTGCCCAACCCTCGTGGGGAGACCGCCGCTGGAGAGGTCGGCGGGCGGCTCTACGTCGCAGGCGGGCTGACCGGGCTCACCTTCGCCGTCTCGGACGAGGTCGACGCGTACGATCCCGCCACAGCCGCGTGGACCGTGATGGCCCCGCTGCCCGAGCCACGCAACCACGCGGCAGGCGCGGGTCTGGATGGGCTGTTCTACGTCAGCGGTGGCGGCGGTCCCGACAACAACGCGCCCCAGGAAGAGATATGGGCCCTGGACCCCGCTCGGGACAGGTGGACGGAGCTCGCGCCCATGCCGGAGGGCCGGTACGCCCACCGCATGGTGGGACTCGATGGGCTCCTCTACGTGGTCGGCGGCGATGGTGAAACCAGCCGCGTCCTGATCTACGACCCGGCCAGCGACACGTGGTCGACCGGCGCCGAGATGCCGGTGCAACGCAACCACCTTGCCGCGGTCGCGGCGCACGGCGGAGTCTGGGCCATCGGCGGACGGGTGGCGGCTGGCATCCTGGATCGCGTCGACATCTATGACCCCGCCACCGACACCTGGTCGTCCGGTCCCCCGCTCCCCGAGGCAACCAGCGCCGCATCGGAGGGAGCGCTGGGAAGCGTGATCGTCATCTCCGGCGGCGAGGCGCCCGGCCAGGACGGCCGCATGGTGGACGACCA
>DATEOS010000309.1:0-14728 GCA_035273815.1 Candidatus Limnocylindria bacterium | reverse complement strand
CGACCAGCACCTGGACCTCAACGTGACGAGACTCCTCGATCCACTTCTCGAAGTAGATGCTGTCGTCGCCGAAGGCGGCCTGCGCCTCAGATCGAGCCAGCGGCAACGACGTCTCCATCTCGCGCGGTGAGCGCACCAGCCGCATGCCGCGACCTCCGCCACCGGCCGACGGCTTGAGCAGGACCGGGTAGCCCGCCTCCTGCGCCTGGTCCATCGCATCGCGTTGATCGGTGATGATGCCCCGGCTGCCCGGCACGGTCGGCAGCCCGTTGGCGGCCAGCATGCGGCGCACCGCGTACTTGCTGCTGAAGCGCTCTAGCACCTCCGCCCGCGGCCCGATGAAGGCGAGATCATGCGCGGCGCATACCTCGGCAAATCCGGCATCCTCCGACAGGAAGCCGTAGCCGGGATGCACGGCATCGCAGCCGGTGATGACTGCCGCCGACACCACCGCCGGCTGGTTCAGGTAGCTCTTGCGGGCCTCCGACGGACCGATGCAGATGGCTTCATCGGCCATGCGCACGGCCAGCGTGTCGTGGTCGGCCTCGCTGTAGGCCACCACTGCCGGGATGTCCAGGTCGCGGCAGGCGCGCAGGATGCGCACCGCGATCTCGCCGCGGTTGGCGATCAGGATCTTGCTGAACATCTAGGCCGATGCCTCAGCCGGCACAGCGCGCAGTGCCGCCACGGTGGCATCCAGCGTCGCCACGTCGCTGACATTGAGGGTCCGCGCCTGCGGCGCGATGCGCTTCACCATGCCGGTCAGGGCGCCGCCCGGGCCGCATTCGATGAAGGTGTCGACGCCGTCCTCCGCCATGCGGCGAACGCTGGCGACCCATTCGACCGGCGAGCGCACCTGCTCGGCCAGTAGGTTGCGTATACGATCGGCGTCCGTGACCGGTTCAGCGGTGACGTTGCTGACCACGGGCGGCGCAGCGCTCGACCATTCCACTTCCTCAAAGGCGGCTGCCAGCGCGTCGCTGACGTCCGCCATCCACGGCGAATGAAACGGACCCGACACCGGCAGCGCGATGACCCGGCGTGCCCCGGCCGCCCTCAGCACCTCCTCGGCGCTGATCAGCGCGTCGCGCGTCCCGGAGATGACGACCTGGCCCGGGGCGTTGTCGTTGGCGACCACCAGGTCGGCCGGGCGGGCCAGGGCCCCGATGGCACTGACGACGGCATCGCGGTCCAGGCCGATGACAGCCGCCATGCCGCCGTCAACCTGCGCGGCGCCCATGAGCTCGCCACGCCGCGCCACCAGCCGAATGGCGTCTGGCCCGGTAACCACGCCTGCTGCGACCAGCGCGGCGTACTCACCGACCGAGTGTCCCGCCACGAACGCCGGTCGCAGATCAACCCCGAATCGGCCCGTTGCCGCACGCAGTGCGGCCAGGCAGGCGAGGGACGTGGCGACCAGGCACGGCTGCGTCTGCTGCGTCAGGTTCAGGCGCTCCTCCGGACCTTCCCAGGCAACCTCGCTCACCTTCCAGTCGAGCGTCTCGTCGGCCTCCTCGAAGGCGCGCGCCGCTTCCGGCCAGCGGCCGGCCAGGTCGCGGCCCATACCGACCGCCTGGGAACCCTGCGGTGAGAAGAGGAGGGCCAGGCTCACCCGGCCGGCTCCAGCTCGATCAGCAGCTGCCCGTACTCGACCGGCTCGCCCGCTTCAATCACGAGGTTGCGCACACTGCCGCTGCGCGGCGCGCGGACGTCATGTCGGACGCCGAGCATCTCGACGTGACCCAGCGCATCGCCCTTGTCGACTGCCAGGCCCGGCCCCAATCCATCGGCGTAGGCGAAGAAGCCCACCGCGGGGGACGTGACGCCGTGGGTGGACCGGGTGGAGGGCGACGTCACCGCTGCCGGCTCGGGGCTGGGGCTCGAGGGGTGGGCGCTCCCAGCACTGGTGGCGACCACCTTCGCGCCGCCCGTCGCGGGCCCGCTCGCCGCCGGGTTGGCCGCCACGCGCACGCGCAGCGAGCCGGAGCGCACCTCGAGCTCGCCAAGACCGCTTCGCCGCAGGCGTTCGGTCAGCTCAGGCACGAGCTCCTTCGCGGCCCGGGCGATCTGCTCGAGCTCGGCATCGTGATCGGTCAATTGTCACCCTCGTTCGCGCCGTCATCCGCACCGCTCGGCCAGATCTCGCTCCAGCGCGGCGTGCGCACACCCGGGATCCGCAGCAGGCGCCCGATGCGCCCGCGCAGCGTGACCGGCTCCAGCAGGGGGGCACCGTCGCCCTCTGCCTCCAGCACCAGTCCGATGGATCGCAGCCGAGCATACCGGCTCGTGAGCAGGGCTTCCGGTCCAACGCGGCTGACGCGCTGGAGGTGGCTGATGATCGCCGCCTTGACCGAGCGCGCGGTCGCGCCTGGATCGTGCTGGGCGCCGTCCTTCGGCTCGTCGATGATCGCGTCGATCACGCCCAGCTCCAGCTGGTCGCCCGCGGTCATGCGCATCGCGGCCGCCGCCACCGGCGCTTTCTCGGGGTCGCGCCAGAGGATGGAGGCACAGCCCTCGGGCGAGATCACGGAGTACACCGCGTTCTCCAGCGAGATCACCGCGTCGCCGACACCTATCGCCAGTGCCCCGCCCGAGCCGCCCTCGCCCAGCACCACCACCACGATCGGCACCTGCAGGCCGGTCATCAGCTTGATGCTGGTGGCGATGGCCTCCGCCTGACCGCGTTCCTCCGCGGCGGGGCCGGGGAAGGCGCCGGCGGTGTCCAGGAAGGTGATCACCGGCATGCCGAGCTTCTCGGCCAGGTGCATCAACCGCTGGGCCTTGCGGAAGCCCTCCGGATGCGGCGACCCGAAGTTGCGGAAGATGTTCGTCTCGGTGTCGGTCCCCTTTTGATGGCCGATCACCATCACCGGTCGCCCATCGAGCAGGGCCGGTCCCCCGACCAGCGCCGGATCATCACGGAACGACCGATCGCCGTGGAGCTCCACGAAGCTCTCGAAGATGCGATTCACCATGTCCAGCGTCCGTGGCCGCTCGGGATGCCGCGCCAGCTGGACGCGCCGCCAGGCCGCGTCGATGGTCGCCTGGTCCGGCTCGGCGCCGGCGATCGCCTCCAGCGCAGGCGGCACCATCTCGGTCATGGCTGGCGCTCCTCAGCCTCGCGGTTGGCGACCGGGTTTCGCGGGGCGTCGCCGTTCGTTTCGGCGCCGGATTGCGCCTCCACATCGATGCCGATCGTCTCGCTCACCGCACCGCCGACGCGCTCGGCAAAGCCGGATAGCACGCCGATCGGCCCCCAACCACGCTGTTCGCCCTCCGACCACGCCTCTTCGGCCGGAGCCGGCGGCAGCACCCGGACCAGGCGTGCCAGGGTGGCGCGCAGCTCGGAACGCGGCACCACCAGGTCAACGAAGCCATGCTCCATCAGGAATTCGGCGCTCTGGAAGCCCTCCGGCAACTCCTCGCCCACCGTCCCGCTGGCGACCCGTGCGCCGGCGAAGCCGATCAGGGCGCGTGGCTCGGCCACGATCACGTCACCCAGGCTGGCGAAGCTCGCCAGGACCCCGCCGGTGGTCGGATCGGTCAGGACGGAGATGAATGGGACGCCGGCCGTGTCCATGCGGGCCAGCGGCGCGGACGTCTTGGCCAGCTGCAGCAGCGAAAGCGTGCCTTCCTGCATGCGGGCGCCGCCCGAGGCGGCGATCACGATCGCCGGGATGCGCTCGGTCAGCGCTGCCTCGAAGCAGCGCGCGATCTTCTCGCCGACGACGCTGCCCATGCTGCCGCCCATGAAGCGGAAGTCGAACAGGCCAATCGCGACCGGATGGCCGTCGATGCGCCCGGTGCCCCAGACCGCCGCTTCGCGCAGCCCCGTCTTGATGTGTGCCGCCTCAAGCCGGTCCGGATACCGCTTCTGGTCCTGGAACCCCAACGGGTCACCGGAGGCCAGCCCGGCGTCGCGCTCGACGAACGAGCGCTCGTCGAGCAGCAGGTCGATCCGCTCGCCGATGCTCATGCGGAAGTGATGCCCGCAGGTCGGGCAGACGCGCAGGTTGCGATCAAGCTGGCGGTTGAAGATCTGCGACTCGCAGCTGGGACATTTCGTCCAGGCGTCGGTCGGGGCATCGCGGCGGCGGAGCGGGAACTTGATACGCATTGGTCGTTGTCTACCTCTGCCCGACGCGCAGGCCGAGCCCGCCGTGGCGTCGCATGCGCCAGACTGCGACGGCGGTGACCGTCACCCCCACGGCGGCCGAGGAGACGGCACCGGCGGCGATCAGGCGTCCCGGATGCTGGAGCTCACGTCGCGCAAACGCCTCGAGCGCGTCGACCGCGCCGGTCATGCGCCGGCGCTGGGTGAGCTGGGCCATGAGCCGGGCGTCCAGGGCATCCCCGCCGGGGATCGGTGGCATGGCCGCCCGCACGAGCTCGGCCGCCTCCAGCAGTGGGGCCATGGCGCCATCGGCCACGGGCGGATCGCCGGCCATGAGCCGCTCGACTGCGTGCTCCAGGCGCTCTGCCTGGCTGCGGGATGTCACGAATGGATGCTCCATCGGCGGGGCGCTTCGGGCGGAGGGCAGACTGGGCCCTCATCCTAGCCAACACCGCCGAAGGCGATGCGTTACCGCCAATGGGCCGCGTGAGGGGCCGCCGGGTCAGGCGCGGGCGTTGAGTCGCGCAGCCAGGTCGCGCAGTGAGCGGTGGAGCAGCACGCGGACCGCGCCCGGCGATCGGTCCAGCACCTCTGCGATCTCGGCCGTCGACAGGTCGTCGACGAAGCGCAGCAGGATGACCTGGCGCCGGTCATCGGGCATTTCGGCGACCACGCGCCTGATCTCGCGGAGCTCGTCGGCAAGCGCCACCTGGCCGGCGGGGTCGGCATTGGGAGCGGCCCGCTGGAAGTCATCGGGCAGCGGCTCGGTTCGCCGCCGCGCGCGGCTGCGGTGCGCATTGGCGATCGTGTTGTGGGCGATGCGGAACAGCCACGCCCTGAAGGTCGAGCCCTGGTCACGGAAGTCCGGCAGAGCGCGCAGGGCGGCCAGGAAGATGCGCTCAGTCACGTCCTCCGCGTCGTGGTGGTCGCCGAGCTGGTAGAAGGCGTAGCCGTAGACACGGTCCAGGTAGCGGCGGTAGAGGGTCGCGAAGGCGGCGCCATCGGCCTGGGCAGCCAGGACGGCCGGCAGATCGGGGTCATCGGCAGGTTCGGGCTGGCGCCCGTCCCGCGGGAGGTCTCGTGGACGGCTCATGCGCCGCTTCCGACACGCAGGGCCGCATCCGGCTGTGGAGCGTCGCGCACTGCCACGACCTCGCCCACGGCCAAAGCGACGCGCCCGGCATCGGTGTCAAGGAGCAGGAGGCCGTGCTCGGAGACGCCGGCCGCCATCCCGACCAGCCGCTCGGTGCCCAGATCGACCGTCACCTGCCGTCCGTCCAGGGCCGAGACTCGCGCGAGCCGTGCGAGGGGCGACTTCCCCCGCTCGAGCGCAGTGAGTGCCCCATCCAGGGCGGCGAGCACCGCCGACAGGAGCGTGACGCGGTCGATGGGATGCCCGGCCAGCTCCACCAGGGAGGTGGCCCTGTCGCGGAGTTCGCGCGGCATGTCCGTGAGGTACCAGTTAACGTTGATCCCGATCCCGACAACGGCCTCAGCCAGCCGACCGTCCTCCATGGCGGTTTCGACCAGCAGGCCTGCCAGCTTGCGACCGTCATCATCGACCACGTCATTCGGCCAGCGCACGCGGAGGTCTGCGGCCGGCACCTGGGCGGCGCACGCGTCACGCACGGCCATGGCGCAGGCAATCCCGAGGAGCCCGGCATCGCTGCCCTCGATGCGCGGTCGAACCCCCACACTGACCATCAGGTTGACGCCCGCGGGCGACGACCAGGTTCGCCCGCGCCTGCCGCGCCCCGCCGTCTGCAGGTCGGCGACCACGGCCAGGCCGTCGCCGGCCCCTGAGGCCAGCGCCTCGCGGGCGCGGTCATTGCTGGAGCCGATCTCCGCGTGGAATTCGATCGTGCGTCCGATCCGTCGCGACGGATCCGCCGCCGCCGACCAGGAAGCGTCGTTCACCCACGCATTATCGCGGTGCAGGTCTACACTCGGCCTCCGATGAGCCAGGTCGCCTCCGCTCCCGAGACATCGCCGCCTGCGGTCCGCGAGCGCGTCTTCTCCGGCATCCAGCCCTCGGGCGCGTCGCACCTGGGCAACTACCTCGGCGCCCAGGTTAACTACGTGCGCCTGCAGGACGAGTACGACGCGATCTACGGCATCGTCGACATGCATGCCCTCACCAGCGTCCACGACGGGGCCCAGCTCCGGCAGCTGACGCACGACATGGTGCTGGACCTTCTGGCCGTCGGCCTCGACCCGGAGCGCTGCGCGCTGATCCGCCAATCCGACTTCCCCGAGCACAGCGAGCTGATGTGGATCTTCGACACCGTCGTGCCGGTCAGCTGGCTGGAGCGCACCCCGACCTACAAGGAGAAGCGCGAGGAAGGGATCGACAACAGCATGGGCCTGCTCAACTACCCCGTGCTGCAAGCGGCCGACATCGTCATCTACAAGGCCAGCCGGGTGCCCGTCGGCAAGGACCAGGCGGCCCACCTGGAGCTGTCGCGCGAGATCGCCCGCGCCTTCAACCGCCGGTATGGCGAGATCTTCCCGGAGCCGCAGGCCGTCTTCACCGATGCGCCGGTGGTGCTCGGCACCGATGGTGCCCGCAAGATGAGCAAGTCCGCCGGCAACACGATCCCGATCTTCGCCGAGCCCGATGAGATGCGGAAGATCGTGATGAACATGGTCACCGACCCGTTGCGCATCAAGCGCACTGATCCCGGGCGGCCGGAGGTCTGCAACGTCTGCCAGCTGCATCGGTTCTTTGGCGCCGATTACCTCCAGATCCAGGATGGCGAGCGCACCGCGCGCACCGGCTGCGTCGACACGAAGGCCTTGCTGGCGGACCGCATGATCGAGTTCTTCCGGCCCATGCGCGAGAAGCGCATCGAGCTGGCCGCGGATCCGGACATGGTCGAGCGCGTGCTGGCCGCCGGCGCTGCCAAGGTGCGGCCGATCCTGGAGGCAACGCTGGCCGAGGTGCGCGAAGCGGTGGGCATCGGTCCAAGAGGAGCCAGGGACTGATGACGGCCGGGGGCCTGATGGGCGGCCTGGGTCCGCGCGAGCGGCGTTGGCTGCTCGGCTTCCTGATCCTGGGATCGGCCTACTTCGCGGTGCTCCTGCTGCAGTGGGCCTTCACCTTCCTGGCCGGCTTCAGCAACATCATCCTGATCGTCTTCCTGGCCTGGCTGCTGGCCTTCATCATGTCGCCCATTGCCCGCTTCCTGGAGGAGCGGCTGCCGCTGAGCCGCCCGTTGGCAGTGGTGATCTCCTACTTCCTGGCGCTGGTCGGCCTGGCGTTCGTCATGTTCGTCGCCGGCGGCGCGATTACGGGCGAGGTCAGCCAGATCACCACCGAGTTCCCGCAGACATCGGTCCAGATCGAGGACACGCTGGCCGGCTACGAGAAGGCGCTGGGGCTGGATTCAGGCACGCTGGTCGAGCTGTATCAAACGGCGCAGACGCAGGTCGGCGGCGTGGCCGGGGCGATCTTCGACCAGGCGGAGGAGATCGCGCGGGCGACGCTCGCGACGCTCGGGTCGCTGGTGCTGATCCTGATCCTGTCGCTCTACATGCTGATGGACAGCGAGCGGATCTCCAGCAAGCTCACGCGCACCGTGCCTCGCCAGTTCTCCGACGAGGTTGCCATCCTGGAAGTCAGCGTGGGACGCGCCTTCGGCGGCTTCCTGCGCACCCAGGTGATCCTGGCCGGCATCCAGGCCGCGCTGGTGGCCGTGGTCGGCACGATCTTCGGCATTCCGTACCTGTTCCTGGTCGGCACGCTGTCGACATTGGCCATGCTGATCCCGTTCTTCGGCCCGCCGCTGGCGCTGATCCCGCCCATCGTCGCGGCCTGGATCTACGTGCCGCAGTGGTTCCTGGTCATCACCATCATCCTCGTGGTGGTCCAGACGGTGGTCGTCAACTGGCTTCAGCCACGGCTGATGCAGGGCGCGCTGGGGATGCATCCCATCCTGGTGCTGGTCGGCCTGATGGTCGGCGCCCAGGTCGCCGGGGTGTGGGGCGCATTGTTCGGCATCCCGGTGATCGCCGTCTTCAACGTCTTCCTTAACCTGGTGCTCTTCTCGGAGCTGCCGAACGCGGCGCTTCCACAGGAGGAGCGGCTGGAGGACGTGCCGCAGGCGACCATGGTCAAGGTCGAGCGCGAGCAGATCAGCGACGAGACCCATCCGCACATCCACGTCCATCGCTCGCTGCGGCACGACGGCAGCGAAGAGGTCGACCTCGTGGTCGACGACGAGCCGGAGGGGATCTAGCCCTCCGTCACCGCCAGGTGCCTGTCGCCGCCATTGGTGTACGCCACCTGCACCCGGACGCGGAACACGCGCGAGACGAGATCCGGGGTCAGGACGTCAGCCGGAGCGCCGTCTGCCACGATCCGGCCCTGGTGCAGCACGACGAGGCGCGGCGCAAACGCTGCCGCCAGGTTCAGGTCGTGGAGCACCGCCAGCACCGTCAGGCCGCGATCCGCCTGGAGTCGCCGCATGGCCCGCAGCAGCGCGACCTGGTGGGCGAGGTCCATGTGCAGGGTCGGCTCGTCGAGCAGGAGCAGCTCCGGCTCCTGCGCGAGCGCCATCGCCACCAGCACACGCTGGCGCTCCCCGCCGGACAGCTCGTGCGGGAGCCGATCCGCGAGGTCAATCGCGTCCGCATCGGTGAGGGCGCGCTGAATCGCGCGCTCGTCATCCGCGGTCGATCCGAACAGGCGGCGTGCGTGCGGCGCGCGACCCATCTCCACCAGCTCGGCGGCCCGGAAGCCGTCCGGTAGTTCGAGCTGCTGGGGCAGGACGGCGACCCGGCGCGCCAACGCATCCCGCGTCCAATCCCCAACCGGGCGCCCTGCCACCTCGACCGTGCCGTGCTGGGGTTTGAGGGCGCCGCTGACGAGGCGCAGCAGGGTCGTCTTGCCGCAGCCGTTGGCGCCAAGCAGCGCAACCATCTCGCCGGCTTGGACGGAGAGGTCCACGCCACGCAGGACCGACAGCGGCTCCTGCCCGGGGCGCGGGTAGGCGAAGTGGACGTCATGCAGCCCAACCACCGCCGTGGCGGCGCCGCCCGCCACCTTCATGCCTGGGCCTCCACGCGCAGCAGGCGACTGCGCCGCAGCAGGTAGAGGAAGAATGGCGCCCCGATCAGGGCGGTGACCACCCCGACCGGGATGCCCCCGCCCGGCACCATCCGCGCCACCAGGTCGGCCAGCACCAGCAGGGCGGCCCCACCCAGGATGGAGGCCGGCAGCAGCAGCCGATGGTCGGGCCCGATCACGAGCCGCAGCAAGTGCGGAACCACCAGGCCCACGAAGCCGATGGTGCCCGAGATGGCGACCGCGGCCGAAGTCGACAGGGTGGCGAGCACGGTCAGCCGCAGCTTCTCGCGCTCCACGTCCAGGCCCAGGCTGGCTGCCTGACTGTCGCCGAGCAGCAGCAGGTTCAACGATCGCCAGCGTGTCAGCAGCGCGATGAAGCTGAACAGCATCAGCGGCGCAGCGAACGCCAGATCGGTCCATTCGGCGCCGGCCAGCGAGCCCATGAGCCAGCTGAAGATGGCGCCCAGGGCACGGCCAGAGGCGAACATGAGCAGCGCCACGCCGGCGGCGAGGATGGCCGAGATCGCGTAGCCCGTCAGCAGCAGGCTGATCATCTGGACGCGCCCGCCGCCACGGGCAATGCCGTAGACCACCAGCACCGTGACCAGGCCACCGGCGAACGCGAGCACTTGCACGATGCCCAGGCCCAGGACCGCGCTACCCGCCCCGATGGCCAGCATCGGCAGCACCAGCGGCGCCGTGATGCCCATTGCTGCCCCAAAGCTGGCGCCGGCCGCGGTGCCGATCACGTACGGATCGGCCAGCGGGTTGCGCAGCAGCGCCTGAAAGACGGTGCCGGCCATGGCCAGCCCGCCACCGACGATCATGGCGGTCAGGACCCGCGGCAGGCGGATCTGCATGATGATCGTCTCCGCGCTTGGCGCCCACGTCTCGGTAACGGGCAGGCCGAGCAGCCGATGCGCCAGGATTGCGGCCGTGTCACCGATCCCGATGGGCGTGCTTCCCAGCGCGACGGCGGTGACCAGCAGGATGACGAGCAGCAGGCCGCCGCCCCCCAGAACCAGCGCCGTCCTGGTCAGCGTGACGCCGATCGGGAGCGGGCGGGTGGCCTCCTGGGCGGTCGCGGCGCGCATCAGTCGAAGGCGTCGGGGTGGATGACCCGCGCCAGGGCCTCGAGGCCTTCGGTGATCCTCGGCCCGGGGCGCGTGATCAGGATGTCCTCCGGCAGCGGCACCACCCGCCCGTCGACCACTGCGGTCATCTGGGCCCAGCCGTCGCGGGCCGCCACCGTCTCGGCGGTGATGGTCCGGTCGTAGGCGGCGTCGCCCAGCACGATCAGCTCGGGATCGGCCATCACGAGATCCTCCAGCGGAATGGCGGTGGTGACGGCATCGCCGGTGATCGGATCGCCGCCGGCAGTCTCGACCAGGGACGCCAGGAACGAGTCTTCGCCGGCGGTGTAGATCGTGCCCTCGAAGACACTCACCTCGTAGAACGTGCGCGGCGGCTCTTCCCCAGCGACCGCGGCCTCCACCTCGGCGATGGTCTGCGCCATCCCGGCCGTGACCTCGGCGGCCTCGGCCTGGGCATCCAGCGCCTCACCGACGAGCTCGATATCGGCGCTCACCTCGTCCAGGCTCTCCGGGTAGAGGGCGATCACCGGCAGGCCAAGCTCGGTCAGGGCGTCGATGTCCTCGCTGGAGGTCAGCTCGTTACCGGCGGCCAGCACCAGATCGGGCTCCGTGGCGACGATGGCCTCACGATCCACGGGGCCGTAGCTGACAACGATGGGCAGGTCGGCGACAGTCGCCGCCACGTCATCGGGGTAGCCAACCTTGTATTCGGGGATCCCAACCAGCCTGTCGCATGCGCCCAGCGCGCACACGATTTCGGTGTTCGACGGCGCCAGGCTGACGATGCGCTGCGGCTGCGACTCGAGGGTCACCTCGCGACCGGCGTCATCGGTCAGGGTGAGAGGGTAGACGGTGGCCGGCTCCAGCGTGGCCGGCAGCGATGGCTCGCCGCTCGGGCTGGCCCCATTTGGGCTGGATCCCGTTTGCGAGCAGGCAGCGACCAGCAAGGCCAGGACGAGAGGTGGAACAAGACGGAAATGCCGCCAGGGGCTCATGGTGATGCCTTCCCTTTCACACGAGGGTTCGGACATCGCGACCTGGCTGGGCGACCTGGCTCCCGGACGGTGAGGTCCGGATACAGTTGCGGGACAGCGCCGGCCTTGCACCGGCTTCGCCATTCATCCGCCGGCCTTTCGGCGGCGGCACCCGTCGCGGTCTTCAGTTGGTGCCGCGATCGTAGCAGAAGGCCCGCCGGCCTCAGGGCGTGGCGGGCCTCGAATGCGATGGAGTACTGAGACTCAAGCGGGGGCGCCCACCTCGGCCCGCCCATAGAGCGGGGTGTCCTTGGCGGCGTCGGTCAGCATGGGATCGAGCATCTTCTGGATTGCCAGGGTGTGCGAGCAGCCACCGGCCGACTCGAAGAGATGGCAGCTGCAGCGCCAGGCATCGGCGTCAAGGGAGATCGTGTGGGTGCCGTTGTCGCCGGCGAAGCTGGCGGTCAGGCTGCTGAACTTCACCCGATCAGGCTCGTGCGCATAGCGCATTGCCTTCTCGACCTTGCCGATCATGCTCGAGTGCACGTTCGCGTCTCCTCCCGGCGCCGGCACCCGGCGCCGCTCTCGGCGCCCGTCAGTCCGTCGACCTGGCGAGCCGCTCCTTCAACATTGCCAACAGTGTAACCGGGGTGGGGTCGGTCTGGTAGAGGATCGCCAGGTAGACGCTGACCAGGTCCCCCAGCGCGACCGCATCCAGCGTCCGCGACAGCGCTGACGTGCCCTCTGCCCAGACCACGCTGCGATTGGTCGCCCGCTCGCCGAGCAGCTCCTCCACCACCCGGTAGCGCGCGCCGATGTGCTCCGGCTCGTCGCGCTCGCGCAGCTCGACGACGTAGAGCGCGTCGGACAGCTCGCGCGGATTGAGCGTGCCCTCGATGGCGTTGTGGTTGGCCTCAGGCATCGGCTCGAACATGGCCCACGCCTTGGCGTTCTCGTTCAGCTGCGTCTTCCAGCGATGCGCGACCGCGGTCATGGCACCGGCGCCGAAAACGATGGGGATACGGCCGAACATGGCCCACGCCAGCTGCTTGGCCGGGTTCGCATCGGTCTCGACGCCCGGTGCGTTGCGCTCCAGCATGCTCTCCAGCGCCTCAACCGCCGGGCCAAGCGGATCCGGATTCGTGAGGAGGCCGGCCGCGGTCAACAGCTCATGGATGAGGCCAACCCCGAAACCGATGGCGGCACGCGGCTGTCCGGGCGCCTCGTAGCGCAGGAACGGCGTGCCGTCCGTTTCGGCCTGGCGGCCCAGCGCCCCACCGGTCGATGCCACCACCAGCGGCAAGCCTCGGCGCCGCGCTTCGGCCGCGCCGGAGAGGGTCTCGACCGTGTCGCCGGAGTGGCTGGCGGCGATGACCAGCGTGCGCGGGCCTACCCAGGCGGGCAGTCCGTAGTCGCGATGGACGATGAGCGGCACCGTCAGGCGGTCGCCCGCGAGGCTCGCCACCAGCTCCGCGCCTATGGCTGAGCCGCCCATGCCCAGCACCACCACCAGGTCAACGTCCCGATGCCGGTCGTCCAGCGTGACGGACGCGGCGACCCGGCGTGCCTGGGTCAGCTGGCGCGGCAGCTCGCGGACGCGCGCCAGCATGTTGGACGCGTCGATCTTCGCGATCACCGCCGGGTCGTCCAGGGTGATCGCCTCCTCGAACTGCGGCGGCCGATCACCGTCGCCCTGATCCTCGTCCTCCGGGCGCCGTCCGGGCTCCTCGTCCGCGTGCTTGTAGCCGAAGAAGTCGCGTGCGTCCATCAGGCCACTCCGGCGGCGGCCATGGCGCGACCGGCCTCCAGCAAGGCGTCCACGTCCTCCGGCGAACGCGCCTCGACATAGATGCGCAGCAGCGCCTCCGTGCCAGAGAAGCGGATCAGCAGCCACGACCCGTCGTCGCGGTAGAACTTGAAGCCATCGCCGGTCTCCAGCGGCTGGCGGCGCGCCACCGGCCGTCTCGCCAGCGCCTCAGGCGCCTCGTGCTCCAGCCGGCGCAGCGTCTCACTCTTCAGCGCGTCGTAGCCTTCGCGCGCGAAGCGGATGTCGATCCGGTTGTAGTAGCTCGGACCCGCCAGGGCCTGCAGCTCGGCCAGCACCTCGGAGGCCTCCTTCCCCTTGGTCAGCCACAGGTCGAGCAGAAAGAGTCCGGAGGCCAGCCCGTCGCGCTCGGGGATGTGCATGCCGAACCCGAATCCGCCGGACTCCTCTCCGCCGATGACGGCATTCGTCTCGGTCATCTTCGGCCCGACGTACTTGAACCCCACGCCCGTCTCGTACGCCTGCGTGCCGAATAGCTCGGCCAGCTTCGGCGCCATGGAGGTCGTGGTGACGGTGTAGACCGCCGGACCGATCTGGCCGCGCACGTCGAGCAGGTACCAGTACAGCAGGCCATAGACCTGTAGCTGGTTGACGAAGACGCCCTGCTCGGTGGCCATGCCCACCCGATCGGCGTCCCCGTCGAAGGCGATGCCGATGTCGGCGCCCCAGTGCGGGATCTCCTCCAGCCACGCGTCGATGTTGGGGCGAATCGGCTCCGGATTGACTCCGCCGAAGAAGGGATTCCGCTCCATGTGCAGCTCGCGGACGGTGAGCCGGCCGTCGCCCAGCAGGCGCGTGAACCAGCCCGCGCCGGAGCCGTACAGCGGCTCGACCAGCAGGCGCTTGTCCGCGGCCTTGATCCGCTCCAGGTCCACGATCCGTTCGAGCTGCTCGCGGAAATTCGGGTACGGGTCGAAGGTCTCGACCAGGCCCGATGCCATCGCGTCCTCGTAGGTGAGACGCGCGGGCAACTCGTCCTCCGGGTGCGTGTCCATGGTCGCCTCGATGGCGGCCAGCATCTCCGGCGCCGCGGCACCGCCCGTATCGGCCTTCACCTTGAATCCGTTGTCGGTCCATGGGTTGTGGCTAGCAGTGATCACGATCCCGGCGCCGGCGCCCAGCTCGCGGGTGAAGAACGATCCGACCTGCGTCGGCACCGCCTCCGGCGGCGTGAACGAGCGGATGTCGTACGCGGCCAGCACCTCGACGCAGGCCCGCGCGAAGTGCTCGGAGGCGAACCGCCGGTCGTGGCAGACGATGACGCCACGATCTACGCCGCCCGTCTGCTGCAGGTATTCCGCCACACCGCGGGCGCAACGGCGCACGTTGTGGAAGGTGTAGTCCTCGGCAATTGCCGCGCGCCAGCCGTCGGTCCCGAACTTGATCTTGGTCACGTGCTGCCAGGCACTCCTGGGGCGAAAGGGCCTACATGGTAGCGGCCGGGTTCGCCGACCTCACAGCTCCCAGGCGATCGGCACCCGTGGGTCGGGCTGGTACGAGCAGAAGGTGCCCGTCCGGACGGTCGCTGCGAAATGGCCACCAAGCGAGGTGTGCTGCTCACCAATGCGGACGATCGCGCTGCGCATTGCACGAGTCACACTCAAGCGCGCGCGCTCGGCGGCCGAGGCTTCGCGGCGATCGCGGTTACCGAGG
>DATEOS010000308.1:0-2877 GCA_035273815.1 Candidatus Limnocylindria bacterium | reverse complement strand
CGCCCTGCATCCCGGCGGGGCTGCTGAACCTGTTCAACAACTGCCTCGGCGTCCGATACCACGGCGAGTACAGCCTGCCCCGGCCAGCAGCCAGCTGATCACCTCGAGAGATATGGTGTCTCCCGCATGGACGGGGTGATCTTCGCTGCGGTCGTCGCGACGCGGATCGCCGTACCGCTCGCAATCCCCCGATTCCCGTTGCCCGCCATGCTGGCCGCGCTGGTCATGGACGGCATCGACCAGACCATCTTCCAGACCGTCACCAGCCTCGACCTGAGTGGGTATCAGGCCTATGACAAGGCGCTCGACGTCTACTACTTGTCAATTGCCTACGTCGCCACATTGCGGAACTGGACGAATTTCTCTGCCTATGGCGTCAGCCGCTTCCTCTATTACTACCGGCTGGTCGGCGTCGTCCTCTTCGAGCTGACGCAACTGCGCTGGGTGCTGCTGGTGTTCCCGAACACGTTCGAGTACTTCTTCGACTTCTACGAGGGCGTCCGCACCCGGTGGGATCCCCGACGCATGAGCCGCAGCCTGCTGATCGGCGGGGCGGCCTTCATCTGGATCTTCATCAAGCTGCCCCAAGAATGGTGGATCCACGTCGCACAGCTCGACATGACCGACTTCATCAAGGAAGAGGTGTTCGGCGTCCCCGCCGAAAGCACCTGGACCGAGGCCATCACGGCGAACCCGACGGTGGTGCTGGTCGCGGCGATCCTGGTGGCGCTGCTGGCCGTGCTGGGGTGGTGGCTGTTGACTCGGCGCCTGCCGGCGGCCGACCGACCGTTCACCCTCGATGCGGATTCGCAGCAGCCTGCCGTAGACAAGGTTGCGATACGCCGGCGGCGCGAACGCATGGCCGAGACCTTCCTCGATCGCGAGCTCATCGAGAAGGTCGTGCTTGTTTCTTTCGTCAGCGTGATCTTCGGCCAGATGCTGCCGGGCAACGACGGGTCACCGCTGGGCATCGCCATCGGTGTCGGCCTGGTGATCCTCGTGAACACGACCGTCAGCGAATGGTTCATTCGTCGTGGGCGCCGCTGGGGAACGGTGGTGCGGCAGTTCGGGCTGATGCTGGCGCTGAACGTGGTCATCGTGGGCGTGGCGGGGATCGTGCTCAGGCTGCTGAGCGCCGAGCCGTTCCAGCACGCGCTGGTCTTCGTGCTGCTGCTGACCCTGATCGTGACCCTCTATGACCGATACCGGCCTGTTCACCTAACTCGGTTCAGCCGCTGAACGCTAACCGGATCAGGCCGGCGGCGGGTCGACGGTCCGGGTCGCGTCCTGGACCACCACTGGTCAAGGCCGATGCTCATCAGCAGGATGACGATCAGCGCCAGAATCGATGCCTGTTCCTGGATCAGGGTGGTGAACACGAAGACCAGCAGCGAGATGCCGGCCGTGCCGATCGCCAGCAGCAGCCATAGGTTCGCGCCCGTTTCCGACCTGATCCGCAGATGGCCGATGGAGACGAGGGTGAAGACAGCAAGGGCCACCGCGCTGCCGATGGAGGCGATGGCCGATAGGTCGTAACCGATGGCCAGCACCGCCACTGCCACGGCCACGATCAGGAGCCCCACGTTCGCCCGACCGCCGACCATCCGACCCATGACGGCCGGGAACTGACCGGTCCGCGCCAGCTCCTCTGACAGTCCGGCGGCGGGATAGAGGCCGGCATTGGTGGCCCCCGCGGTGGCGAAGAGGGCGGTGATCGTCATCAGCCAATAGCCCAGGTCGCCCAGCGACGGCTGCGCGGCGACGGCGATGGCGGTCGGACCGGCTTCGATCACCTCCGGCACGGTGAGCGTGCCGAATACCCCGATCGAGACGCCGACGTACACCACCGCGGCCACACCGATGGCAATCGTCATCGCACGCGGCAGCTGGCTGGCCGGGTCCTTGAGGTCCCTGGCGGTGAAGGTGACGATGCCGAAGCCCAGGAAGGCGAAGAAGGTCAGGGCAACGCTCGACACGATGTGGCGGATGCTCGGATACCCCGACGGCGCCAGCAACGACCAGTCGACATTGAAGATGGTGACGATGGCGAACATGGCCAGGATTCCGACCACCACGAAGACGACGAGGCTCTGCACCCGGGCCACGAAAGTCGAGCCCGCGATGTTCAGCAGGGTCATGGCGACCACCAGGATCACCGCGAACGGCTTCACCCAGCCGTCGTCGCCGCCGGTGAAGGCGCTGCTGGCATAGCTGCCGAAGGAGACCGCCACCATGGCGGTCACGATCCCGTTCGACGCGTAGCCAAGCCAGGCGATGACGGTGCCGGTGTGCCCGATGCCGAAGGACCGGTTGATGTACTCGAGCAGGCCGGCGCCACTCGGATATCGGGCGCCGAGCCGCGCGAAGGAGTAGCCCTGCAGGGCCGCGATGATGCCCGCCAGCACGAACGACAGCCAGACCGCCGCGCCGGCGACCTCCCCGGCGGTGCCAAGAAGCGAAAAGATGCCGGCGCCAACCATGGCGCCGACACCGATGAACGCGGCCTGCCGGGTGCTCATCGCCACATGAGGGTACGCCCCCCGTCGAGCCTCACGCGCGCGGGCCGACGACGGGTCGGATTACCAACGCCGAGGGCTAGAGGTGATCATCCTCCGGTTTGCGCCGCTCGTCGCCGCCCAGGATCGTGCCGGCGCCTGGCAGGCTGCGGTCCAGCCGCCCTTCTGGCTCCGACAGCCTGCCGCGCTTCGGCTCTGTCACCTCGCGGGTCTCGGCCGGGATGAAATCATCGTCGGCATTGTCGGACGTGAGATTGCCGGTGGCGCCGGTCATGCCGCCCCGGCCGGCCCGCTCATCGGGTATGCGTTTGGCCATGGCGACCAGCCCTGCATACGAGGGGCCAGCGCATCCGCCATGATC
>DATEOS010000307.1:0-4175 GCA_035273815.1 Candidatus Limnocylindria bacterium | reverse complement strand
TCGTGCCGGCGGTGCAGATCGGCTCCAGCATCGGTCCATGGCTGATCATCGGAGGCCTGATCTTCAACGCGCTGGGCCTGGCATGGCTCGGGCTGATCGCCTTCGGCGCGGCCGTGGTCTTCACCTTCGTGACGCTGCCGGTCGAGATCGGCGCATCCGGCAAGGCGCTGGCCTTCGTGTCGGACCTGGGCATCCAGGGCGAGAAGCAGACGGGCGCGCGCGACGTGCTCAAGGCCGCGGCCTGGACGTACGTGGCGGCGGCGCTGACTGCGTTGCTCACGTTCCTGTACTACCTGATGCTGATCGCCGGTCGTCGTGACTGACGTGCCGCTCGCCGGCCCGCTGCCGGCGATCAGTGAGGTTCCTTCACCAATGCTCGCCGCGTGGCTCGAGGCCCGCGGCGAGCCTGCGTATCGGGCCGCCCAGATCATGGCGGGCGTGCACCGACCGGAGGTCAGGGGCTTCGACGAGATCTCCGACCTGCCCGCCAGCCTGCGTCAGGGACTGGACCGATCCTTCCGGTTCGGCACCATTCGCGGCAACCACGTGCTGGAGGCCGATGGCGGCCTGACCGCCAAGGCGGTCCACGAGCTGGCCGATGGGCAGCGGGTTGAATCCGTGCTGATGCGGTACCCCGGTCGCCGTGGATCGGCGCCGCGCACCACCATCTGCATCTCCAGCCAGGCGGGATGCGCGGTCGGCTGCCCGTTTTGCGCCACCGGCCAGGCGGGGTTCGCGCGGCAGCTGTCTCCCGGCGAGATCGTCGACCAGGTGCTGCACTGGCACCGCGACCCGTGGCTGGCGCTCGGCGCCGAATGGCGTCCCGGTGCCGGGAGCGGTCACTACAACATCGTCTTCATGGGCATGGGCGAGCCGCTCAACAACACCGACCGCGTGTTCGAGTCCGTGCGCCTGCTGAACGACCAGCAGCGGCTGGGGATCGGCGCCCGCCATATCACGGTCAGCACCTCGGGCGTGGTTCCCGGCATTGACCGCATGATCGAGGAGCTGCCGCAGGTCAACCTGGCGATCAGCCTGCACGCGGCGGACGACACGCTACGCAACGAGCTGGTGCCGCTGAACCGCAAGTGGCCGCTGGAGACGCTGACGGCAGCGGGGCGTCGCTTCGCCGTCCGAACCGGACGCCGGGTGAGCCTCGAGTACGTGATGATCGACGGCGTGAACGACAGCCTGGAGCAGGCGGAGCGCCTGGCCGCCCTGGCCGCCGGTTGGCGCAGCCACATCAATCTCATCCCGCTGAACCCGACCCCCGGGTCGCGCTGGAGCGGCACGCCGCCGGCCCGCGTCGCCGCCTTCGCCGGTGTGCTGCGCGCCGCCCGCGTTCCGGCAACGGTCCGCGACACGCGCGGTCGCGAGATCGAGGCGGCCTGTGGCCAGCTGCACGCGCAGCTGGCAGGCCGCGAATTGCCTATCACGCAGGGGCGGCGCGAACGCGAGTCCCAGGTGGTGGCGCCATGAGCCGCCGCCCACCGCAGATCAGCGCCAGCATCCTGAATGCCGGCTTTGACCGGCTGGGGGAGGAGGTGCGGCGGGCCGATATCGGCGGCGTGGATTCGATCCACCTGGACGTGATGGACGGCCACTTCGTACGCAACATCACCATGGGCCCGGTGGTGGTCGACGCGCTCCGGCCACACTCGCAGCTGCCGTTCCACAGCCACCTGATGATCAGCCGGCCGCTCGAGTACGTCACGGCCTTCGCGGAGGCGGGGAGCAACGTTGTCATCTTCCACCTGGAGGCGGATGACGACCCGGAGGAGATCATCGCGGCTATCCGGGCCGCGGGCAGGCAGCCCGGCCTGGCCATCAATCCGGAGACGCCGGCCGAAGCCGCGCATCCGTACCTGGAGCGGATCGACATGCTGCTGGTCATGAGCGTCAACCCCGGCTGGGGAGGGCAGCCGTTCATGACGGACGTGCTGCCCAAGCTCGCAGCTCTGCGCGGGGAGGCGGAGGCGCGCGGGCTGGACCTGCCGATTGGCGTGGACGGCGGCGTGAACCTGGAGACCATCGGCTCCGCATACGCGGCGGGCGGCGACGTGCTGGTCACCGGCAAGGCGCTGTATGCCAGCCCCGGCGACCTGCAGCCCACGGTCGAGGCGCTGCGCGCCGCGGCGCTCGCCACCGATGCCTCCCTGCCGATCGGCGGTTGAGCCGAATCGGGCATCATGTGCGCCACCCGCATCGGAGCCGATCACTGACCCGCGCCGCGTCCCGACCGATCGCTGCCCTCCTGGTCCTCGCCACCTTCCTGGCGGCCTGCGGCGATTCCGGCCTCCCATTCGTTCCGTCCAACGAGCCCACCGCCCAGCCGCCGCGTGAGCTGGTCGTGATCGCCATGCAGGAAGGCTCGTCGGAGCCGATTGCGGGCGTCGCGCTTGCGGTGGGCGATACCACGGCTGTCACCGGCGCCGACGGCACGGCCGTGATCACCGCGCCGCGCGGCGCGGACGTGGCGGCCACCGCCGACGGCTACGACCCGGCTTCCGGCACCGTGCCGGACGATGGCGACCTGACCCTTACGCTCCGCTCGAACGTGGTGACTGGCACGATCACCGACCAGGCCGGCGACCCGGTCGCCGGCGCGCGCGTGTTCGTGGACGGGGAATCGACGTGGGTGCGCACCGACGAGCGCGGAGCCTACGCGCTTCCCGGCGTGCCGGAGCAGGGGACGCTGATCGTGAAGCTGGCGGGCTACCGCCTGGCCGAGATCCCGCTGGATGGCTCGCCAACCAGGGACGTCGCGCTGGAGCCCTTCGAGGCGCGCGCCCTGTACGCCCCCGGGGCCGTCTTCGAGGGAGCCGGGCGCCTGGACGAGCTGCTGCGCCTCATCGATCGGACCGAGGCCAACGCCATGGTCGTCGACGTGAAGGAGACGGGCGGCTACCTGTACTACGAGACGGACCTGCCGGAGGCGAAGGAATCGGGCGCCGATCGACGACCGATCTTCGAGCTGGAGAAGCTGTTGCCGCGGCTCAAGGAGCGAGGCATCTACACCATCGCGCGCATGGTGGTCATGAAGGACAACACGGTCGGTGAGTCGCGCCCCGAGCTGGCCGTTCGTAACACGGCCACCGGCGGTCCGTGGCATGACTTCGGAGGCGGCATCTGGCTGGACCCGTTCAATCCCGGAGTGGCCGAATACATCGCCGCCATCGCTGGTGACCTGGCGGACAAGGGCTTCGACGAGGTCCAGCTCGACTACGTCCGCTTCTTCAGCGACGGCGACTACGCGGTCGCCCAGCCGAACCTGCCCAACACGCAGTCATTCCGACTGCCGGCCATCCGACGCCTGTTCCGCGTCGTCAGCGACCGGCTGGCCACCACCCACACCTTCCTGGGGGCCGATGTCTTCCCGATCAGCTTCATCGCGCCGGACGACCAGGGCATCGGCCAGCGGCCGGAGGTGATCATGCCGTTCGTCGACTACTTCTGCCCCATGGTCTACCCCAGCCACTACGGCCCATACACCTTCGGCTTCGCCGTACCCAACGAGCACCCCTACGACGTCATCGACGAGACCCTCGAGATCATGAACGCCGAGGCGAGGGGTCTGCCGATGAGGATCCGTCCGTGGATCCAGGACTTCGGCTACGGCGAGTTCCGCGCCTACACGGCGACTGATATCGAGGCGGAGATGCGGGCGCTGCGCGACAACGATGCGCTGGGCTGGATGATCTGGAACGCGCGCGCGTTCTTCACCGAGTCCGCCCTGGGCCCGCCGCGGCCGGGCGAAGACGCGGGCATCACCACCGCCGCGCGCTGATGCGCCTCGTCGTCCAGCGGGTGCGGCGTGCCGCCGTCCGCGTGGAAGGGGCAGTGGTTGGCGAGATCGGCCTGGGGGCCGTGGTGCTGCTGGGCATCGGCGCCGCTGACGACGCCCAGCTCGCCGATCGCATGGCCGACAAGCTGGCCGGGCTTCGCTATTTCCCGGACGCTGAGGGCCGTACCAACCTGACCCTGGCGGATGTTAATGGCAGCTTCCTGGTGATCAGCCAGTTCACGCTGTATGCGGACCTGCGGCGGGGCCGACGACCGGGCTTCACCGATGCCGCGCTGCCTGAGGTGGCGGCGCCCCTCGTCGAGCGGTTCGTGCGGCGCCTGCGCACGCTCGGGCACCGCGTCGAAACCGGCCGCTTCGGAGCGATGATGGA
>DATEOS010000306.1:0-10983 GCA_035273815.1 Candidatus Limnocylindria bacterium | reverse complement strand
GCCCAGGACGAGGCCGATGCCGAGGCGCTGTACCGCCTGCTGGAGGACGAGATCGTGCCGCGCTTCTTCGCGCGCGATGACGAGGACCTGCCGGTGGAGTGGCTGGGCACCATGCGCGCCGCCATTTCGGCGTCGATCTGGCAGTTCAGCACCGCGCGGATGCTGATCGAGTACGTCGAGGAGCTGTACCGCCCTGCGGTGCGATCGGCCTCCGGTTCGGCCGTTCCCGCCTAGGCGGTTACGGCAGCAGGAAGCGCGGGTTCTCCCAGATCCCGTTGATGTTGGTCGCGAAGTGCAGGTGGCAGCCGGTGGAGAAGCCGGTGGTGCCTTCGTAGCCGATCGCCTGCCCGGTACCGACCACCTGGCCGGGCTGCACGATAATCTGGGTGGTGATGTGCCAGTACCAGGTCTGGATGCCGCCGCCGTGGTCGATCACCACACCGTAGCCCGGGTCGTACGGCCACAGCGGCCGGCCTGATGCCACCACTACGCCCGCCTTGGCAGCCAGGATCGGCGCGCCACAGCCGACGGTCATGTCGATCCCGCCGTGGAAGTGCGGGTAATAGACGCCCTGGTAGGTGTACGAGGGCTCGAGGGTGAAGCTGGTGGGACCCCATTCCTGGGTGATCCGGGCGCCGATCTCCGGCCAGCGGTAGCCGGCGGCGGAGAGCTGCTTGGACTGGCGCCGTGCCTCGCGTCGGGCCTCTTCCTCGGCCAGGCGGCGCGCCTCCGCCAGTGCCGCCTGCTCGGCAACCAGCCGGTTGACGAGTGACGTCGCCTGGCGGAACGCCGCTTCGTTCTGCTCTATCTGCGCGGCAACGTCACCCTTTGCATCCAGGGCAGCGTTCAGCGCGGATTCCTGCTCCGCGCGCTTCTGCGCCGCGGCCGCCCGCAGCCGAGCGGTCTCCTTCTCCAGGCGCCACAGCTGGCGCTGGCGATGGCGCAGGATCCGCTCCTGCTCGACCGCCACCGAGCGAGCCTCGGTCAGCGTGGCGCGACCCTGCTGCAGGGTGTCCTTTTTGATTTCGAGCTGCTCGCGGATCAGTCGGATGTCGTCCGCCAGCACCTGGTCCTGCTCCGAGAGGGTCACCAGGTAGCCGACCTGGTTGGTGGCAGCGTCCAGGGACGGCGCACTGAGCAGCACTTCCAGGAGGGAGATCTGGCTCTGCTCATAGGCGGAGCGGATGTGGTCCTGCAGCAAGGCCTCGCGGGTGCGGAGCTCAGTGTTCTGGGCCAGGATCTCGCGCGACACGGCCATCAGCCGGTCAGTCAGGCGGTCGATGTGCGCGCGCAGCCGCTCCAGCTGCGCGGTGATCTCACCGACCTCGCGACGTACCTGCGTCAGCAGGCTGACGACCCGCTCGTACTCCGCGGTGATATCGGCCAGCTCAGCTTCGGCCAGATCCAGCTGGTCGGAGAGGCGGGAGGATGTGGCGCGCAACTCGTCAAGGCGAGCACGCTGATCGGCCAGCTCCGCCTGGATGCTGGCGCGCTCTGCCTTTGCCTGTTGGATGGGATCCGCCGCCAGGACCGGGTCTCGCGGATCACCTCCGACGATCATTCCGCCGACCGTCAGAAGGGTCACAAACGTGACGGCCAGTCGGGATCGTCGTCGCATCAAGCGGTGTTCATATCGGATTTCACGGTGCCCAGGTGCCCCTCGTTCGTGATCCGTCGGGCCATGCTACGCGCGGGCACCCTGCCCGTGACCCGACCCGAATGTACTACACCGTACTACTCCGATGCCAACCTTCGGCGGTCTCATGAGCGTGAAACGCGTCAAGTCACGCTTGCCGGTGCCTGCCGGCCTCGATCAGGTTGGCCCGCGCTACTTCCGCGCCGATGAGCAGCACCACGCTGGCGAAATAGATGAAGACGATCAGGGTAATGATCGCCGCAAGCGGTCCGAACAGGTCCTCGAAGTGCGCGAACTCGGTCACGTAGATGGTGTAGCCCACCCGGAGCAGGGTCCACAGCACGGCCGCCACCAGGGCGCCAGGCCACACGTCGCCAAGGGTCACCTTCTGGCTGGGCACCACGCGATACAGGACCAGGTAGGCGATGAATACCAGCAGGAACGGGATCACTGAGCCGATGACTGCCATCGCCACATCCCCACCCTGGATGCGATCGACGATCTCTCTGGTGTTGTTCTGGATGTAGCTGGTCACGAAGCCGATCGCTGCCGAGGCCAGGATCAGGCCGCCGCTGAACAGGATCAGCAGGATGCCGAGCAGCTTCTCGCGCAGGATGAAGAGCGGCCTGCCATCGCTGAAGGCGCGGTTGATGCCGCGGCTCACCGCCCCGAAGAAGCCCAACGCCCCCCACAGCAGGAAGACGATGCCGATGATCGTGATGCTGCCGCGCGACGAGATGGCGGCATCGATCATCTGCGCGATCAGGGTCGGATTGACGGGCGTGTTCTGCGCGAACCAGTCCAGGATGAAGGCGCGGGCCTCTCCCTCGCCAATGAGGGCCGCCAGCAGGACGGCGCCCAGCAGCAGCACGTTCACGAACGACAGGATCGAGAAGTACGCCATCGAGCCCGCGTAGTTCAGGCCGTCGTGGTCGAGCAGGCCGATGACCGACGTGCGCGCCACTCGCGTCAGTCGATGGCGCTGCAGCCAGCCGTCGACGCCGGTCACGATCCGGGTGCCGAAGGCAATCGCGCGGTCGATCATTCTGGGCCGATGTGCTCCATTGGGCGGTTGTCGGCGACAGGGTAGGCTGATCTCATGCCAAAGGACCCATCGGTCTCGCTTGAGCTCGACGGCTTCGAGGTCACCGTCACCAACCCGAACAAGGTGTACTTCCCCGACGCCGGCATCACGAAGTTGGAGCTGGTCGAGTATTTCATGGCCGTCGCCGATGGTGCCCTGCTCGGTGTGCGCGACCGGCCGATGGCCCTGAAGCGCTTCGTGGATGGCATCGGCGGCGAGGCGTTCTTCCAGAAACGCGCGCCGAAGTCGGTGCCGGAGTACGTCACCACCGTGGAGCTGTCCTTCCCATCGGGCCGGACCGCCGACGAAGTCGTCGTCTCGAATCGCGCCGCGCTGGCCTGGGTGGCCAACCTGGGCTGCGTGGACCTCAACCCGCACCCGGTGCGCGCCGACGATCTCGACCATCCCGATGAGCTGCGCGCCGATCTCGATCCCGGCCCCGGCGTGACGTGGGCCGATGTGCGGCGCGTGGCGCTGGTGGTGCGGGAGGTGCTGGCCGACCACGGCCTGGTCGGCTGGCCGAAGACATCCGGCTCGCGCGGCATCCACATCTACGCCCGGATCGAGCGGCGCTGGGGATTCTCCGAGGTGCGGCGCGCGGCCCTGGCCATGGCCCGCGAGGTGGAGCGGCGGGCGCCCGACATCTCCACCAGCAAGTGGTGGAAGGAAGAGCGGCACGGCGTCTTCATCGACTACAACCAGAACGCCAAGGACCGAACCGTGGCGTCGGCCTACTCGGTGCGGCCGCTGCCCGCCGCGACCGTGTCGGCCCCGCTGACCTGGGACGAGGTACCGGACGCCGAGCTCGGCGACTTCACGCTGCGGACCATGCCGGCGCGCTATGCGAAGCTGGGCGACGTCGGCGCCGGGATCGACGAAGCGGTCGGCTCCCTGGAGGCGTTGCTCGAGCTCTCGGAGCGCGACGAAGCGACCGGCCTGGGAGATGCGCCGTGGCCGCCGAACTACGTGAAGCAGCCCGGCGAGCCGCCCCGCGTGCAGCCCTCGAAGCGGCGCATGCCCTGGCCGGCCGACGCCGCGCCGGGCGGACGGGCAGGCGACCAGCCACAGGCGATGCCTCCGCCACCGGCACGGCGCGAGGACGGCAGCGTCCCACCTACCGGCCGGCGCCGCTCCAGCCAGCCACTGATCGTGATCAGCCAGGCGAAGGCCAGGGCCGATGCGCTGGAAGGGCTGGAACGCTGGAAGCAGCGCCACCCGAAGGCGGCGAAGCACGTCGCCGAGGACGACGTGCTGGTCGACGGCATGCGCGGCCGTTCATCGCTCTGGTATCGGGTCCGGGTGAACCTGCGCCACGTCCCGGAGAAGGACCGGCCCGCCGAGGAGAAGCCTGACCCGGACTACGACCTGTCCCAGGAGTGGGGCGGCTAGCGACCACCGTCGAGCGCGCGTTCCATGCGGCGGTCCGGAATGATCCACAGCGCCGCCACAGCGACGAAGATTGCCACTGCCGCTGCCGGCGCAATGAGCGCGATCGGAATCGATAGTAGGTAGAGCAGGCTGGAAGCCTTGCCCTTGAGATCACGCCCTATCGCGGCCACCAGCGCCGGCGTCTGGCCCGGAACCCGAATCAGGGCACGGACCAGGATGTAGTACGCGGCGCCAGCCAGGCTCTGGATTCCGGCGTAAACGGCAAGGGGGACAGGAGCAAACTGCGTGTCGCCCACCCAGGCGGTCCCGAATGGGAAGAGCGAGATCCAGAAGAGCAGGTACAGGTTCGCCATCAGGACGGCGCCGTTGACTTTCGTCGCGAGGTGCAGCAGGTGGTGATGATTCGCCCACCAGATGCCGAGCAGCGCGAAGCTCATCAGGTAGGCCAGGAATGCCGGCCACAGCGCGCCCAGATCCTCGAGTGCCGCGCCCTCCGGCGGCCGTAACTCAAGGACCATGATGGTGATGATGATGGCGAAGACGCCGTCGCTGAAGGCCTCGAGACGTCCCTTGGTCACCGGGGCATCCTAGGCCGGCGCGCAACTACGTTGGGATTATCTGGGTCGCCAGCTCGTCGCCCACGACCGGCCCCAGGCGCGCCACCTCGTCCTCGAGCCCGCGTTTGGGTGGCTTGCCTGCCTCGACGAACCAGCTGATGCGCAGCGTGGAACCGTCCCGCCAGCGCCTGTCGCCAGCTGACCTTCAGTCTCACGCCCCCAGCCGGACGACCAGCCGCTCCTTCACCGCGGGCCACTCGGCGGCCAGGATCGAGAAGTAGACGCTGCTGCGCATGTAGCCGTCCGGCATGCGGAACTGGTGACGCAGCACGCCCTCGTGCACGGCACCCAGCCGGGCGATGGCCGCCTGGGACCGCTCGTTGCGCTGATCGGTCTTGAACGCGACCCGCGTCGCACCCAGCTCGTCGAAGGCATAGGACAGCTGCAGCAGCTTGGCCTCCGTGTTGGTGGCCGTCCGCTGGTGCGAGGGCGCGATCCAGGTCCAGCCGATCTCCACCCGACCGTGCTCTGGGGCGATGTCCAGGAAGCGAGTGGAACCGACCGCACGCCCGCTTTCCGCGTCAACCGTCGCCCAGCTGACGAACTCGGGCTTCAGGGCATCGGCCAGGTAGTCCGGCCAGACCGATGCGCCCTGCGACAGGTCCGTGAACAAGTAGCGGAAGGTCGCTGAATCCTGCGCGGCCGCTGCCAGCAGGTCATCGCGATGCCGCTCCTCGAGTGGCTCCAGCCGGACGAAACGGCCGGCTAGCGTGACGCGGTCGGCCGCCTTCACGATGGGAAACGTCCGAATTCACACCGGGACGACATGGTGGCGCCGAAACGGCCTCCGCAGCATTCCGATTCACGCACCGTGTGAATACGCACGCCTGGAAGCCGATTCCGACGCACTCGTGTGCTCCTGATGTGAATCTGGACCTTTGAGACCCGGAGGCACGCGTCCTAGCGAGAGACCGCGCCCTCCCGCTCGGCGACGGCGGCCTCGACCCAGTTCGGGATCTCGCGGCGCAGCGTGGCCAGGGGAAGGGTGCCGTGGCCCAGCACCTCGTCGTGGAATGCGCGCAGGTCGAACCGGTCTCCCATCTTCTCCGACACCTCGCGGCGTGCCCGTTCGATCTCGCGCTGACCGATCTTGTAGGACAGGGCCTGGCCCGGCCAGACCGTGTATCGGTCCACCTCGATCTCCGCGTCGACCATGGGCAGCGTGCCGCGTTCGTTCATGAACTGGATCGCCTTTTCGCGAGTCCAGCCCATGGCGTGCAGCCCCGAGTCGACCACCAGGCGTGAGGCGCGGAACGCCTGCGCGTCCAGCATGCCCAGCCGCTCGCGGTCGTCCAGGTACAGGCCCATCTCGTCGGACAGCCGCTCGCAGTACAGGCCCCAGCCCTCGACATAGGCCACGCCCGCCATCCGGCCGCCCAGCGTCCGGAACCGCGGCAGCCCGGTGAGTTCCATCTCGATCGCGATCTGGAAGTGGTGGCCCGGCGTTGCCTCGTGGAAGGTGATGGCCGCGATCTTGTGGAGGGGCCTCTCCTCCGGCTGGTAGGTGTTGATGTAGTACTGGCCCTGTCGCGAGCCATCGAGCGAGGGCTGCATGTAGAACGCCGGCGGCGTCTCGCGCTCGCGGTACTCCTCCACCGCCTTGACCACGCAGTTGGCCGATGGGAACCGCCCGAAGTACTGCGGCGCGGCGGCGTAGGCCCGCTCCGTCTGTCCCTCCGCCAGCTTCACGATCGCCTCGCGCGAATCGGTGTGGTTGGTGGGGTCGACGTTCAGCGCCTCCTTCAGCGCCAGACGGTCGGCGTGACCCAGCCGATGGGCGATCTCGTCCATCTCGGCCTCGATCCGGCTCAGGTCCTCCAGCCCGAAGGCGTGGACCTCCTCGGCCGTGGTTGAGACGGTGGTCTGCATGCGGATGGCGAGCCGATAGAGCTCCTGCCCATCGGGCACGGTTCCGATCCCCGGCTCGGCCTTGGCATGCGGCTCGTACTCGTCGGCCAGGAAGTCGCGCAGGTGCTGCATGGCGGGCTTGATGTGCTCGTCGACCGCCGCGGCGACCCTGGCGCGCGCCTCGTCATCGGCCACGTGGGCCAGCGCGACCGCGGGGAACTGGTCGGTCGGGGTGGCAGCCAGGCGCTCGATCTGCTCGATCTGCTTGCGCACCGGGATGGCGGCGCCGGTGCGGCCATCGACGATGCCCTCGCGCAGCGTGTCGATGTACTGGTCGACCGCCGCCCGGTACCCGGCGAACCGGGTGAGGAGCTTCTCGAGCCCCTCCGGCGTCTCCGCGACCTGGTATTGGGCCACCATCACCGGCATCGTCTGCACGCCCGAGATGTGGTTGATCCCCAGCTGGTAGAGCTTCTTCTCCTGCGCCTCCAGCTGGTTGCGCGCGACCAGGATCAGCATGTCGCGCGTAATCACCTGCTCCGGCTCCAGTCCGGCGGGATCGATCGGCTCGACCTCCTCCAGCAGGGCCCGATAGACCCGGGCCTCCTCGGCTCGGCCCTCCGCACCCAGATCCGGCAGGCGGTCATCGAAGCGGTCATCGCCCAGGATCGTGGCGAAGATGGGCTCACGCTCGAGCACGCCCTCGAAGAAGCGGTCGGCGATCTCGTTGATGGCGATGTTGGGATCGGTGGCAGTCACGGACGCACGGTCCTCCTGGCAGCGGTCGATGTCGGAACGCCAAGTCTACCGGCTGCACCGATCCCCACCGGAGCAGCCCCTTGACATCGCGTTAGATCAGCTAGCCGAACAGGTCGGCCAGAAGGGCTGGCGGCGTCTCCTCGAGCTGGTCGTACCGGCACTCGGCCGGTGGCTTGTCCGGACGCCAGCGCTTGAAGGTCGCCGCGTGGCGGAAGCGGTCGCCCTGGAGGTGGTCGAACGCCACTTCGCACACAAGCTCGGTACGCAGCGGCTCCCACGAAAGGTCCTTGCCGCGATTCCAGCGCGAGGTGGCGCCGGGCATGCGCTTGCCGGCCCACTGCGCCTCGAACTCCTTCCATTCCTGCCACGGATGGCCGTCCACGGCATTCGCCCGATACGGCTCCAGGAAGGCGACCAGCTCGCGCCGCTTGTCCATGGTGAAGGAGGACGTGACGCCGACGTGCTGCAGCTGACCGGCGTCGTTCCACAACCCCAGCAGCAGCGAGCCGATCATGGTGCCGGGGCCGTTCTTGTGCCAGCGGAAGCCGGCGACCACGCAGTCGGCCGTGCGCAGGTGCTTGATCTTGGCCATCTCGCGCTTGCCGGGCAGGTAGCGCAGGTCGTGGCGCTTGGCCACCACGCCGTCCAGGCCGGCGCCCTCGAACACGTCGAACCATTCGCGGGCCACGGCCGGATCGGCGGTGGCGGGAGTCAGCAGGACCGATTCGGGGGCATCGGCCATGACGGCCTCCAGGGCCGCGCGCCGGTCGTCGAGTGGCGCTTCGCGCAGGTCCGCGTCGCCGGTCGCGAGGCAGTCGAAGGCCACGAAGGACGACGGGGTCTCGCGCGCCAGCATCGCCACCCGCGACGCCGCCGGATGGATGCGCAGCAGCAGCGCCTCGAAATCGAGCCAGCCATCGCGCGCGATCACGATCTCGCCGTCCAGCACGAAGCGCGCGTCGGCGCCGCCCACCGCCGTGAGGGGCTCAATCAGCTCCGGGAAGTATCGGTCCAGCGGTTTCAGGTCCCGCGATTGCAGGTAGAGCTCCTGGCCGTCGCGGAAGACGAGGGCCCGGAAGCCATCCCACTTTGGCTCGTAGCGCCATCCGTCGCCGACGGGCAGCTCGGGCGTGGGCTTGGCCAGCATCGGTTCGATGGGAGGAGGTATCGGGAAGGCCATAGGCGTCCGATGATACGCGGCGCCATCGGCCATACTCCGGCCCGCCATGGGGATCAGCCTTCAGTTCCTGGGTGCCGTGGGCACCGTCACCGGCTCGCAGTTCCTGGTTCGGACCGGGAGCGCCACCGTGCTGGTGGACTGCGGGATGTTCCAGGGCTCGCCGGAGGAAGTGAGCCGCAACCGCATTCCATTTGCGTTCGAGGCCGCCGAGCTGGACGCGCTGCTGCTGACGCACGCCCACCTCGACCACTGCGGTCGCATCCCGGCCCTCGTGCGGGCGGGCTATCACGGGCCGATCATCAGCACGGCCGCGACCGCCGACCTCTCTGAGATCGTGCTGCGCGACGCGGCCAAGCTGCAGGGCGAGGCTGAAGCCCGATGGCGCCGCAAGCACCCGGAGCAGGCGGCAGCCACTGACGCCGACCTGCAGTCCGAGGAGGCTGCATCCGAAGCGCCGCCAAAGGACGATGAGGCGCTGCCGGAACGGATCCGCACGGCCGCGCCGCAGGGCATGACCATGACGCAGGCTGCGCTCTACGACGAGCGCGACGTGGACCAGACCGTCCGCCAGTTCCGCGCCGTGCGCTACGGGGAGATGACCGAGGTCGCGCCCGGCGTGCACGCAACCTTCCATGACGCGGGGCACATCCTGGGCTCGGCCATCATCGAGCTGCGCGTCACCGACGGCGACGCCACCACCACGGTCGTCTTCTCCGGCGACCTCGGGCGCAGCCACACCCCGATCGTGGCCGACCCCACGCCGCTCACCCACGCCGACTACGTGCTGGCCGAGTCGACGTACGGCAACCGCGAGCACGCCGACCACGAAGCGGCGGTGGAGCAGCTGGCGACGACCATCAACGAGGTGGCCGGCAGCCGGGGCGTGATGCTGGTGCCATCCTTCGCCATCGGGCGAACGCAGGAGATGGTCTGGGTGCTGGACGAGCTGTTGCGGGACGGCCGCATCCCGCATGTGCCGCTCTACCTGGACTCGCCCATGGCGTCGCGCGCTTCGGACGTGTACCTGCGCCATCCGGAGGTCTACGACGAGGAGACCGCCGCCCTGCTGCACTCCGGCGACTCGCCGTTGGCCTATCCGGGCGAGCAGTACACCAACACGGTCGAGCAGTCGAAGGCCATCCGCGACCAGCCGCGACCGATCATGGTCGTCGCCAGCTCCGGCATGCTGACCGGCGGCCGGATCATGCATCACCTCAAGGACTTCCTTCCCGATCCGGCCTGCACGCTCCTGTTCATCGGCTACCAGGCGGAGGGGACGCTGGGGCGGCACCTGCAGAGCGGCGGCAAGACGGCGCGCATCGACCACGCCGAGTACGAGGTGCGCTGCAAGGTCGTTTCGATCTCCGGCTTCTCAGCCCATGCCGACGTCAACGAGCTGACGGCCTGGCTCGCGCATTTCGCGGGATCAGCCGGTGGGGCCGAAGCCTCTGGAGGCGATGCCTCCGCTGCACCGCCGAAGCGCGTCTTCCTGGTCCATGGCGATCCGGATGCCACCGCCCCCTTCGCCGAGCGCCTGCGGCGGGAGCTGGGCCTGGACGTCAAGATCCCAAGCTACCGGGAGGTCGTCACCCTCGGCTGACCCATGGCTGACCAGCTTCCCCAGCCTCGGGACGCACGGAATCGCAGCCAAATGTGGACGGCGCGTGGACAACCTCGCCAAGTTGCCCCGATATTCGTGGACAAGTGGGTATGCGGGGCGGAGTCAGACCCCTAAGGTAGGTCTTGTCCCGGAGGAGCCGGGCAACGATTCCGAGATTGCATCAACGGGTCGGGGCAAGGTTCCTACGGGACACTTCGTTGTGTCCGGCACGCATGATCCAGCCCCGATAGGCGGGCCGGAAGCCGATCTGCCTCAGCTCGCCGGCCAGCGCCGACTCGGCCGGCGGCACCCGGTCGACGCGCTCCAGGTTCAGCTCCTTGAGCGGCCCCGTCGGCACCAGCAGCTGCGGCAGCATTCGGACCGCCCTCGCCGTCATCTCCGCATCGCCCGCCGCGGCCGGCAGCCTCAGCAGTCCACGGCCACCGCGCTCCACGTAGAGCGCCACCTCGCCGCCGACCAGCACCACGTAGGCGCCGGCCGCGCGCTGCAGCGGCAGGCGGTCGTCTCCCTCTCCCCTCGGCCACGGCAGCGTGGCGCCGTACGGCTGCGCCGGATCGGCGGCGGCCAGCACCACCACCTGCGGGCCGGTCGTCTCGTCCATCTCCCGCTCGGCGCGCAGCCGGTCCACCGCCCCGGGCATCGCGAATTGCGCCGCCCCCAGCCCATCGACGAAGTAGCCCCGACGTACGCGTCCCGCCTCCTCCATCGGTTTGAGGATCGCGTACACCGACGCGAAGCCACCGGCCAGTCCCTCTGCCAGGACGGCTTCGCGCGTGACGACCCCATGGCGCTCCAGCAGAGCCAGGGCCGTGGCATGGCCGCGCTCGGTCGGTGAGCGTCCCTCCCCGA
>DATEOS010000305.1:0-2854 GCA_035273815.1 Candidatus Limnocylindria bacterium | reverse complement strand
CGCGAGCCGGATCCAGTACCAGCCAGCCACCCGCCACTGCGTCGCTCGCCGTACTGCCCAAGGCAAGACCAACCGAGAGATCAAACGCTGCCTGGCCCGCTACGTCGCCCGCGACCTATACCGCCTACTCGAAAACGCGGCCACGGCGGCTTGACGAAGCATAGGAGCGTCGCACCTTGAGGCAGTGCTGCTCTGCTGCCTTGGGCGGGCTTGGGATGGCGTCCAGCCGGCAGCGCGCAGAGACTTCCTGAGGGTCAGATGCGGCCGGTCTCGTGGGCCCACATGGCAACCTCGACGCGGTTGCGTGCGCCGAGCTTTCTCATGAGGCTGGCGATGTGGGCCTTGACGGTGCTGGGGGTGATGTACAGGTCACTGGCGATCTCGTTGTTGGTGCGTCCTTGAGCTACCGGGAGGAGGACTTCTTCCTCGCGGGCGGTGAGCGGCTCGATCGGCTGCCGGGGCGATGAGGTCGGTGCATTCGCGAATGCGGCCAGGAGTCGGACGGTCACGCTGGGTGCGATGAGCGCGTCTCCGTCGGCGGCGGCGTGGATGGCCTGGGTCAGCAGGGCGGGTCCGGCGTCCTTGAGCAGGAACCCGCGGGCGCCGGCTTTGAGGGCGCCGTGGACGTGCTCATCCAGGTCGAAGGTGGTGATGACCACGATCGGGAGAGGGTCGGTGACATCGGGGCCGGCGAGTCGGCGGGTGGCTTCGATGCCGTCCATCAGCGGCATCCGGATATCGAACAGGCCGACGTCGGGGCGCAGTTGGAGCGCCAGGCGCACCGCCTCGCGCCCGTCGGCAGCCGCGCCGATGACGTCGATGTCGGGCTGGGCGTCGAGCAGCATCGTCAGCCCGGTGCGCACGATGGGCTGGTCGTCGGCGATGAGGACCTTGATGCTCATCGTGGCGTCCCGGTTCGGGGCAGGATCGCCTCGACCCGCCAGCCAGGGCCGGCAGTGGGGCCGGCGTGAAACGTGCCGCCGAGCAGCGTGGCGCGCTCGCGCATGCCCACCAGGCCGTAGCCGGCCGGGGCGCGACCGGTCGTGCTGGTGGAGCCGTCGTCGACGACGGTCAGCCGTACCTGGTCAGTGTCACCGGTGACGGCCACGGCGACGCGGGTGGCGTGGCGGGCGTGGCGTCGAGCGTTGGTGATGGACTCCTGGGCCAGGCGGTAGATCGCGGACCCGACCGCGGGGCTGAGGTCGTCGAGCTCGCCGGCGAGCGTCACCTCGACGCAGGGGCGCGTCTGTCCATCGGTGGCGAGCTGCTCGACCTCGGCCATGCCGGGCTGCGGCGCGAATTCGGTGTCCTGTGGCACGCGCAGTACCCCGACGATGGCGCGCAGCTCGGTCAGCGTTCGAGTCGCCGCGTCCTCGATGGTGGCCAGGGCCTCGACGGCGCGCTCGGGGTGGGCGGCCGCGACGGCCCGGCCTGCTTGAGCCTGGATGGCGATCCCCGAGACATGGTGGGCGACGGTGTCGTGCAGCTCTCTGGCGAGCTGTTCACGCTCGCGGGCCTTGGCCTGGTCGATGTCGCGGGTGCGAATCCTCGCGCGGAAGCGGATGGCGGCGCCGAGCGCTGCGGCGAACAGGAAGAACGCGTATCCCGCGACCGTCTCGGCCAGGCTGGTCGACTCGGCGACCAAGGTGATGCTCAGCCAGAGCAGGATCACGCCAAGGCCGCCTGCGGCCTCCCGGCCGGAGCCCCACCGGAACAGCGCGTATGTCAGCACCAGGGTGGCCGAGACACCGAAGGGCAGCACGCCTTGAGATCCGGTGAGGATCCTGACGATGTCGACCACCGTCAATGTGCCGAAAGCGACCGCGACCGCCAGGAGCGGGTGCGTACGTCGCCACGGCAGGGGGGCCACGGCCGCGAACGCAGCGATGAGCAGCAGCGGGACCGGCGCCATCTCCTGGCGAAGCACCCCTTCGACGACGGACCAGCAGCTCAGTGTGGCGACCAGCACCCAGTCCCGTGGCAGAGGGCCTGAGGGGTTGGCGGGTCGCGGTTCGGCCCACAGCGAGCGCAGTGCGTCGGGGACCATGCGGTCAGCCTAGGCACCTCGCGCGGTCGGCGTATCCGCCCAAAGTACGAGAGGACGACCGTGCCAGCGGCCAGGTCAGGTCAGGCCCCCGGGCTGATGTCCCCGACCCCGACATCCGTGAAGGTGGAAGCACCCACCCAACCAAGGCAAACGGAGCTTCTGATGACGACACCTCTATCGCACACCAGGCTGAAGGGCCCACAGTCCCTCACCCCGCTGGAGGGCCTGCGCATGCCGGTGCAGGCCAAGATCGCCGCCGCATGGACCACATTCATGTTTCTCTACGTCTACGTGGACATTCTCGCCTTCTACAAGCCCGGCGTCGTCGATGGCATCCTGGTCGGCGTCGTCTGGGAGTTCGACATCACCCAGACCTGGGCGCTGACGGCGCTGACCCTCCTGGCGATCCCGATCTTCATGGTCGTGCTGTCGATGACGCTGCCCGCCCGGGCCAACCGCATCACGAACCTCATCGTGGCCTCGGTACAGGTCCCCTTCGCGGCATTCAACGCGGTGGGCGAGGTGGGCGAGCCCTGGATGTACTTCTACGTCCTTGGCGTCGCACTGGAAGTGATCGTTCTCGCCTTCATCCTGCGCTCGGCCTGGACCTGGCCACGCCGCACCGCATCACCGGCGACCCTGACAACTAGCCTGGACACAGAGCAGTTCCGGATGCAGCGCCAGGCCTGACTCCCGTCTACGCGCCTTCGCGGCGCAGAGACGCATGCTGCAACTCGCTTGTGCTGAAGCCAGGCGGGCGCGCGGCCGGCAGACAAGGGCTCGGGAGATGGACAGTCCATCGTTCCG
>DATEOS010000304.1:0-4537 GCA_035273815.1 Candidatus Limnocylindria bacterium | reverse complement strand
GATCCTCCCGCCAATGCGACTGATCGTGTGCGGCGCGGGTCATGATGCGATCCAGCTGGTGCGCCAGGCGGCCGAGCTGGGCTGGCGCGTGACCGTCGCGGACGTGCGTCGTGCGCTGCTGACCCCGGAGCGTTTCCCGGGCGCCGTCGACTTCTGCGATGCCGATCCTCAGGTGGCGGCCGCGGCCGTGCGCCCCGAATCGCGAACGGCAGTGCTGCTGATGAGCCACAACTACCTGCGCGACATCGCCTACCTGGGATCGTTCCTGGGCGCCGAGCTGGCGTACCTGGGCGTGCTGGGACCGCGCGGTCGCACGGAGCAGATGCTCGGGGAGCTTGGGCAGCCGGGGGCCCTGGCCCGGCTCCACGCGCCGGCAGGGCTGGACATCGGCGCGGAGGGGCCGGAGGAGGTGGGGCGGGCCATCGTGGCCGAGATCCTGGCCGCTACCCGCGGCCGCGTCGGCGGCCCACTGCGTGAGCGAGACGGCCCCATCCACGGCTGACTTCAGCCGCCGATGTAACTCATCTCCACCTTGGGGAGCGCCACCGTTTCCGCCGAGCGGATCTCCGAGTAGCGATCGTCGCGGGCCTCCCAGATCGCCCGCAGGCTGGCCTCGAGCTCCGCGTCTGAAGCTCCGCCGCGCACCAGCCCGCGCAAGTCGTTACCGCGCGTCGCGAAGAGGCAGGTGTACAGCTTGCCGTCGGCGGAGAGGCGGGCACGGTCGCATGCCCCGCAGAACGGCCGGCTGACCGAAGCGATAACCCCGATCTCGCCGGTGCCGTCGGCATAGCGGTAGCGCTCGGCCACCTCGCCGGGCTTGGTGGGCGGCATCGGCTCCAGCGGAAACTCGGACGCAATCGTGGACAGGATCTCGTCCGCGGTCACGACGTCGTCCAGGCGCCAGCCGTTTGAGTGGCCGACGTCCATGTATTCGATGAACCGCAGGATGCGTCCCGTCCCCCGGAAGCGACGCGCCATCGGCAGGATGGCGTGCTCGTTCCAGCCGCGCTTCACGACCATGTTCAGCTTGATGGGTCCCAGGCCGACCGCTTCCGCTGCCTCGATCCCGGCCAGCACCCTGGCGACCGGCACGCGCGCGTCGTTCAGGCGCATGAAGGTTTCGTCGTCGTCGGCGTCCAGGCTGATGGTGACCCGATGCAGCCCGGCCTCCCGCAAGGCGGCGGCGTGCCCCGGCAGGAGCACACCGTTGGTGGTGAGCGTCAGGTCCCGCACGCCGGGGATTGCCGCAATCCCCGCCACCAGGGACGGCAGCTCGCGCCGGACGAGCGGCTCGCCGCCGGTCAGCCGCACCTTCTCGACGCCCAGCGTGGTGAAGATGCCGACCAGGCGCGTGATCTCGTCAAAGGCGAGCAGCTCGTCGCGTGGCAGGAACGCATGGTCCGGCCCGAAGACCGCACGCGGCATGCAGTAAACACAGCGGAAGTTGCAGCGATCGGTGACGCTGATGCGCAGGTCGTGCAGCGGCCGGCCGCGCGTATCGAGCGGGCGGGGGAGCATCGGAAGCGGCTCGGGCGTCACCTCCGGATCGTGACAGTCCGGTGGGAAGAGCACAAATTCATCGGTCTTGAGGTCCAAATTCCTCTGTTTGACGGATGCGGGTCTCGCAAGCTCATGACCGTCTCGTTGTGGGCTTCCATTGGCCTCGTGGCGTTTGGAATCCGCGGGATCTGGCTCGGCCCGTGGCCGCCCTTCGTGCTGCTCGGGGCGGCTGCCATCGCGATCGGCTGGCTCTCGTTCCGCGCAAGAGGCTCACTTCCGCACTGAAGCATCGGGCAGCATTGCGCCGTGTCATCGGCCGCATTGCTCTCGGCGCTCCGCCAGGCGGTGGGTGACCCCCACGTCCTGACCGATGCGGACCTGCGAGCCGGCTATGAGCGCGACTGGACAGGCCGCTGGGTTGGGAATGCGGCCGCCGTGGTGCGCCCGGCCACAACCGAGCAGGTGGTCGCCGTGCTCGCCGCGTGCCGGGATGGCGGATTCGCAGTCATCCCGCAGGGCGGCAACACCGGCCTGGTCGGCGGATCCGTGCCGCGGGCGGTGGCTGAGCGCGGACAGGTCGTGCTCTCGCTCGCCCGCATGCGCGATCTAGAGCCGGTCGACGCCGCGGCGGGCGAGGTGACGGTCGCGGCCGGCGCCACGCTGGGTGCGCTGCAGCACCACGCGCGGCAGGCCGGCTTTGGCTTCGGCGTCGACCTGGGTGCGCGCGACAGCGCGACCATCGGCGGCATGGTCGCCACCAACGCCGGCGGCATGCAGGTCTTCCGGCATGGGCCGATGCGCGCCCAGCTGGTCGGGATCGAGGCCGTGACCGCAAATGGATCCGTGCTGCGCCGCCTGCCCGGCTTGGTGAAGGACAACACCGGCTACCACCTGCCATCCCTGCTGGCCGGCAGCGAGGGCACGCTGGCGGTGATCACCCGCGCCCGACTGCGCCTCCTTCCGCTGCGGTCGCGCCGGGCGGTGGCCCTGCTGGCCGTCGACGATGCCGCTGCCGCGATGGAGGTGGCAGGCGCGCTCCGACGATCACTGGACAACCTGCTGGCCGCGGAGCTCTTCTTCGACGACGGCATGGCGCTGGTCCTCAACCACGCAGGCGGCGATCGGCCGTTCCGCGAATCACATCCCGCGTACCTGCTGGTGGAGGCCGACGGCGCGACCGATCCCTCGGACGAGCTGGTCGAGGCGATCGGCGCAGGCAGCGGCCCGGTGCGCGACGTGGTGGTCGCGACAGATCCGGCAGGACGGGAACGGCTGTGGCGCCTGCGCGAACGGCACACCGAAGCGGTGAACGCCCAGGGCGTGCCCCACAAGCTGGATGTCGCCGTGCCGGCTTCCCGGCTGGCTGCGTACGTGACGGAGGTGCGCGAGGCGATCCGGCGTGTGGCCCCGGACGCATCGGTCTACCTGTACGGACACGTCGGAGACGGCAACCTGCACGTCAACGTGCTGGGTCCGCCGCCCGAGGACGGGACGGCCGACGCGGCCATCCTGGAGCTGGCGATCGCGATGGGTGGGACGATCAGCGCCGAGCACGGAATCGGGGTCGCCAAGGTCGCCTGGCTGGAACGGGACCGGGGCGCGGCCGACGTGGCGGCCATGCGCGCCATCAAGCAGGCACTGGATCCGACCTGGATGCTGAATCCGGGGGTGCTGCTCCGCGCTTAGGGCAGGAAGATCAGCTTCAGGCCGGCGATCAGCAGCACCAGCGCCAGGCCGCGACGCAGCCACGGCGCCGGCACGCGCCGACTTCCCAGCTCCGAACCGATGAAGCCGCCGGCCGCCACCGCTGCCAGCCATACCGGGATCGCGTCAGGGATGTTCCCAACGGACGAGTAGTTGCCGGCCAGGCCGGACACCGAGTTGGCGAGGATGAAGATGGCCGATGTGCCGGCCGCGAAGCGGGTCCCGGCCCAGCCGGCAGCCAGTAGCAGCGGGGTCAGGAAGATGCCGCCCCCGGTCCCGGTGAGCCCCGCCAACAGTCCGATGACCACGCCACTGAGAATGGCCAGCAGGACCGGCGCTTTCGGTGGGAACTCCTCGCTAGGAGTGGCCGCCGTTACCCCGAACCTGAATGCGGCGACGATCAGCACCGCCCCTACCAGCGGGCGATACAGCTCGGGCGGCAGCAGGATCGCGCCACCGATGAAGGCGGCGGGGATGGAGCCGATCAGGAAGGGAAGCGCGGAGATCGGCCGCACGTAGCCCGCTCGAGCGAACCGCAGGGTCACGATGCTGGCCACGAGGATGTTGAGCACCAGCGCCGTTGGACGCATGACCTCCGGGCTGACGCCGACCAGCGCCATGATGGCCAGGTAGGCGGAGGCGCCCGCATGACCGACCATCCCGTACAGGACGGCCGCCACGAAGAAGAGCAGCGCCAGGAGCAGGATCCCGTCCATCGGTGCCGGATGCTAGCCGGGTAGTCTGTGGGCATGCTCGAGACCGATGCGGAGCTCTCCGAGCTCGACGCGATGTTCCAGGCCCACCTGGCCAAGGCCAACCCGCACATGCTCGGCATCGTCACGCCGGAACGGCGGGTCAACGCACGCCAGGTCGCGAAGTACCTGGTCGGCACCAGGCACGTCGCCTTCGCCACGGTGAACATGAAGGGCGAGCCGCGCGTGTCGCCGCTCGACAGCCTCTTCATCCATGGGCGATTCACGCTCAGCACCGGCGGAACGGCCACCAAGCTCAAGCACCTGCGGCGCAACCCCGCCTGCTCGGCAGTGCACGTGGACGGTGACCGGATCGCAGTTGCGGTCAACGGCACGGTGGAGTGGATCGGCCGCGACCATCCGGATCACGACGAGATCCACCGGATCTGGAGCGAGAACTACGAGTCCGATCCCTACAGCTGGGGCGACGGCATCGTCTTCTTCCGCATCCAACCGCAGTCGATGTGGGCCTATGCCTTCCGCCCCGAGGAATTCCCGGAGTAGGTCAGCCGAGCTCCTTGTCGGCCTGGATGAATAGCGAGCCCAGCACTCGCGCCACGGTGGGGAAGGCGTGGATCGTG
>DATEOS010000303.1:0-10255 GCA_035273815.1 Candidatus Limnocylindria bacterium | reverse complement strand
GATCCGATGAGCCGAGGTGGCTCTGGCTGGAGGTCGAGATCGCCGCGGGGGCGGGTCGGAATCGGGGGACGGAGGGCAGCTCTGCCGGTCCGATCCGGGAATCTCTGTTCGATTGGAGCGGGAGTATCACAAGGGGGCGGTACTTTGGTAACCCCTGATTTGACTCACGGTCAACAGTCCGGTGGGATTGGGTGCACTGCGGTCTGCGCAGGGCGGTGACGCCAGACAACGCCGGACCAGTACCACGCCTGGTACCGGTCCTGTCGCGAGGCAGTACCGGCGGCACACATGGAACGAGCCCCCGGTCCTCGGGACCGGGGGCTCGTCGATCGTGCTACTCAGGCAGACGCCGGCTTACTGGCGTCGGCGGACGCTCCGCACGTTGGCGAATGCCAGCGTGCCCAGCGACAGGAGCAGGACCACGGCGAAGCCCACGGCGGGCAGCGGATTCGGACCCTGCAGCTCGCCGAGCGCCGTGTCCGGCTGGCTCGGCCCCGGCGTCCCGGTCCCACCCTGCAACGATTGCTCGGGCGTTGGGCTCGGCGTCCCGGTCCCACCCTGCAACGATTGCTCGGGCGTCGGGCTCGGAGTCGGGGTTGGGGTTGGCGAGGCGGTCGGGGTTGCGGACGGCGTTGGGCTCGGCGTCGGCGTGAGGTCGTTCACGAACTCGCACGTTCCCTGATCGCCGGTCTCAACGATCAGCGTGCAGTCGACGTCTGCGGGCAGGTCGAAGCCCGCCGGGGCCGCCGTTTCGGTGAACGTGCACGACGTGCCGTTCGGGCCGTTGACGCTGATCACGCCTTCATCGCCGGTCACCACCGAACGACTGAAGCTGCCGTTGTCGGTGGAGTCGAGCGTCTCGCTCGAGCTGCCACCGCCGACCGAGCCGTTGGTCGGCACGCTCAGGATGGTGTCCGGCAGGAACGTCCCGGCCGAGACGTTCGGCCAGTCGCAATCGACGTCGAACGATGCGCCGGCCAGGGGCATCCCCTCGCCATCGACCTTGCTCACGCGGAGTGCGCCGCCGACGATGAAGCAGGCGGGTCCCGCCTTGCGGTTCGAGCCCTGCGAGTCGCTGGGCGTCTCCGTCGTCTTGCCGTAGTTGCAGTACTCGGATCCGACCGGGGCGTCGCCGGGAATGGTCAGCGTGAACTCGATGACCACCGGGCTGACGTCGTTTGAGAGCGCGGTGACGGTGTACTTGGCCAGCGCGTCGCCGCCCTTGTCGTCCGTCAGATCGGTGTCGAGGAAGACGCAGTCGGTGAGCTTCCACTCCTCCTGCCCTGGATTGCCCTGGACGGTGGCAGGGAACGTGAAGCGGAAGGTGGCGGTGCCACCCGGCTCCAGGGTCCCGCCCACCAGCTCCTTGGTCGTGTTCTCCGAGCCTGGCGTGCTGCGAACCCCGTTACAACCCGTGGTGTCCTCCTCGAGCGTGACGGTGGGGGCGGCGCCCAGGGCCTCCTGGACCAGAGGGCGAACGAAGAACGCGGTTGCCAGAACGAGGACGAGGATCGAAAGGATGATGACAACGCTGCTGCCGGCAGATACCTGGCCTTTACCAGTGACGCTCATGGGCGGCCCCTCGGATGGATGGGTGGGTTTCGGTCGATGAACTCCATCCTCGCTCGCATCGGGTGGTGCGGTTCCGACCAGTTAGGTGCGGGGAGAATAGGTCAGATGAGGTGGGCCTGCCTAGTCTTCGGGGCGACAATCATGGCCGGAGAGAAAACCCCAACTGACGCGCGGCACACACTGAAAGGCCCCCGGGATGTCCCGGGGGCCTTTCGCGTGGAGACCGGTGCGGTCCGGTCGCCTAGGCGCGGCTCCGCGCGCTCTTGACGTTGGCCCAGGCCAGCGCGCCCAGGGCGGCCAGCAGGATCAGACCGAAGGCAACGGTCGGAATCGGGCTGGGACCACCGCTCATGCCCATGGCGGTGTCGGGCTGGCTCGGCTCCGGCGTGCCGGTGCCGCCCTGGACCGATCCCTCCGGGGTCGGGCTTGGGGTCGACGTTCCACCCGCCAACGAGCCCTCAGGGGTCGGCGTCGGGGTCGCCAGGGCATTCACGAACTTGGCACTGGCGCTGTTGCAGTCGCCGTCATCGTCGACTTCGACGAGCTGGGAGGCCGGGTCCGCCAGCTGGTAGCCGGGCGGGGCCTGGATCTCCGTGACGAGCCACTGCGAGTCGTTGGGAAGGCCGGTGATGCAGAACTTCCCGTTGTCGCCAGTGGTGAACGTGCCTTCCATGCCTTCGACGGTGAAGACGGCGCCGGCCAGCGGGTGGCCACCCTCGTCCGTCTTCTTGACGTTCAGGCTGGCGTTGTCGCCGCCGGCTTCCTCGGTGCACGCGATCATGTGGCTGATCTGCTTGTCGCCATCCTGACCGCCCGGATCGAAGACGCCATTCTCGTTGCTGTCAGCCCATACGGTCTGGCCCGCGCTCGGGTTGCCGAAGAGCGTGTTGTTGCCGCTGCCCTCGGATCCCGCCTTCACGACCACCAGGCTGTAGACGAGGCCCTCGTCCAGCGCCGGCAGCACGAATGAGTCGACGTTCCCGCCCGGCAGCGCCGCGCAGTTGTCGCCCCACGCCTCCGGATGGTTGTTGTCCTCCGTGGCCGGTGCGTAACCGGTCACGGTTGCGTAGTCGGGATCGATGGCCAGCGTTGTGCCGGCGACGCCCACCAGCAGCGCCAACGCGCTGATGAGGGCGAACGGTCGCAGGAGGTTTCCTGCTGCTCGAGTCCTGGTTCTCACGATGTTCCGGTCTCCTTGGATCCAGCTCCCCTGTTGTCGCCTCGGCGCGGGTAGCGGCGCCTACCCAGTGATCCACTGGGAGCCCGAGAATACCGGGGAGGTCGGGGGCTGACTAGTACCATTTGACCGACCGCGCTTGCAGTCCGATGCGCTGGGGTGCGGTCTGCTGTCCTAGTGGTCGGGCAGTACCGTTGTCAGCGCGCACCAAGAGGCGGTACCGGGCTGGTACCGATGGCGAACGAGAGCCTAGCCAGTGCGGCCGCGCGGCTCCAGGAGGACGACCTGGGTCTCGTCCGGCAGCGACGAGGCGTTGACCACGGCCTTCGGCTGATTCGGCGGCTGGCCCATCCCCATCTCGTGGACGAAGCGTTCAGGCCCCAGGAGGTCCTTCGAGGCGCCGTCAATGGCGTAGTGCATGGGAATCACCAGCTTGGGGCTGATCTGCGCCACCACCTCCGCGGCCTCCGCCGGGGTGATGGTGAACTGGCCGCCGGCCGGGACCAGAAGGACGTCGACCGGGCCCAGCTCGGCCAGCTGCTCCTCGGTCAGCAGGTGACCAAGGTCACCGAGGTGGGCAATGTGCACGCCGTCGATCTCGTAGCCGAAGACGATGTTCTCGCCGCGCTGCGCACCGCGCTCGCCGTCGTGAAAGGTGCGGACGCCGTTGACCAGCACGCCGTGGTACTCGTACTCGCCGGGGCGGGTCAGCGTCAGGCCGGCGGTGATCGACCGTGTGTAGGCGTGATCCGGGTGGGCGTGCGACATGGTCAGCAGGTCGACCGCATGCTTGCCCGCCACGAAGCCCGTGTTGGGCGGGCAGGGATCGGCAATGACGGTTGACTCGCGACCCTTGAGGCGGAAGCAGGCGCGGCCATACCAGGTGATTTCCATCGGTCGGTGGAGTGTACGGCAGACAGCACGAGAGCCGGTGCCCGCCCAATGACACCGGCTCTCGAAGGAGGGAGGGTGGAGGTAGAGATCCGATGGATCTCCATCTCGCACCATGAAAGGTAAGGTCCCGATGTGAATCCCAAACATCGGGCCATGTGAAGAAACCTGAACCTTCGCAGGGCCGAGCCGCCAATGGACCGCTGCCACAATGCGCGGCATGTCCACGCTCCCTCGACGCGCGGTCGCCATCACCACCGTCGTCCTTGCCCTGGCGATCGTCACCGTTCTGCTGCTTCGCTCGCTGGGCGTCCAGCTGGCCGTCGGTCCACTGGCCAGCCCGACCCCTCCGGTCGCCACCGCGATCCCACAGCCGACCCCCATCAGCTCGGCCGATGCGCTCGCGCTCTTCGCCCAGATCGAGGAGCAGGTCTCCGACCTACGCGATCTGCCGGCGCCCGACATCGGCCCGCCGGACGTCATCACCCGTGACGACCTGGCGGTCGAGCTGGAGGCGCTGTTCGACGAGACCTGGACCGATGAACAGCTGGCCGCGGACAACCTCACGCTCCGTGCCATGGGGCTCCTGAGCGAGGGGCAGGACATCCGCGAGCTGACGGAGCAGCTGTACGCCGGACAGGTGCTGGGCTTCTACGACTTCGAGGACGAACGGATGGTGGTGGTGACCGACGCCGGCCTCACCGCCGAGGCGCAGATCACCTACGCCCACGAGTTCACCCACGCCATGCAGGATGCCGCCTTCGACACGGGCGCGGCTCACGACGCGACGGCCGAGGACGACGACGTGGCGCTGGCGCGGCTGGCGCTGGAGGAGGGCGATGCGGTGGTGGCCATGTTCCAGTGGGCCTTCGGCAACCTGGCGCCGGACGAGCTGGGCGGGATCGGGGCCACGCCCCTCCCCGACATGAGCGGCATCCCCGACTGGATGGTGCGGCAGCTCGAGTTCCCGTACCTGGCCGGCTCGACCTGGGTCAGCGGCCTGTGGGCGTCTGGCGGCTGGGATGCGGTCGACGCCGCCTACGACCAGCCGCCGGCCTCGACCGAGCAGGTGCTCCATCCGGAGGCGTACATCGCCGGTGAGCGACCGGCGGAGGTTCCCGATCCGGACGTGGCCTCGGTGATGGGGAGCGGCTGGACGCCCGTCGAGTCGAGCACCGTGGGCGAGGCGATGCTGGGCATCTGGCTCGGCGCCATGGGCGTGTCCCAACCGGACGCGGAAGTGGCCGCGGCCGGCTGGGGCGGTGATCGCCTGAGCGTGGCCAGCGGGCCGAACGACGAGTGGGGCATGGCCTGGCGCGTCGAGTGGGACACGACGGCGCAAACCGACGAGTTCGACGATGCGTACGGCCAGATCACCGCCGAGCTTCCGTTCCCGACGCGCGCGACCCGCGCAGCGAACGGGGACACCCTGATCCTGCACGCCTCGTCGGCGGCCGTGCTCGACCGACTGGCCGGCGCGCTGGGCAGCTGACCTACATCGACTCGGGGGCCGTGATGCCCAGCAGCGCGAGCCCGTTGGCCAGCACGGTGCGGGTCGCATCGGTCAGGGTCAGGCGCGCTTCGGAGAGCGGCCGTTCGGCCGGATCCTCCGACAGGACCCGGCAGTCGCGATAGAACTGGCTGAACAGCTGCGCGGTCTCCAGCAGGTAGCGCGTCATCTCATGCGTCTCCCGCCGATCGGCGGCATCGGCCACCACATCTGGCAGGTCAAGCAGGTGGCGAATGAGCGTCTGCTCGGCCGGGTGGTGAAGAAGGGCAGCCGCCCTTGAGGCATCGGCTGTCACGCCCGCGGCCACGCCGTTGCGCAGGATGGACGAGCACCGGGCATGCGCGTACTGGACGTAGTAGACCGGGTTCTCGGCGCTCTGCTTCTTGGCGAGCTCGATGTCGAAGTCGATGCCGGTGGCCGGGGCGCGGGAGCCGAAGAACCAGCGGGCGGCATCGGCGCCGATCTCGGCCAGCAGATCGTCCAGGCTGACGAACTCGCCGGCCCGCTTGCTCATGCCGACCTCCTCGCCGTCGCGCACGAAGCGCACCCAGGCCATCAGCAGGTACTGCACGTGCTCCGCCTTGAAGCCCAGCGCCTGGGCGGCCGCCTTGTTGCGCGCCACCGTGCCGTGGTGGTCCTCGCCCCACAGGTACACGAGCTCGTCGAAGCCGCGGCTGAACTTCTCGGCAAGGTAACCGATGTCCGAGGCGAAATAGGTGGGCTGCCCGTTGCTGCGGATGACCACCCGGTCCTTGTCGTCCCCGTAAGCGGTGGCTCGGAACCAGGTCGCGCCGTCCTGGTCGTAGATGTCGCCCGTCGAACGCAGCTGGTCCAGGGCGCGCTCGACCCAACCCTCGGCGTGGAGCGAACCCTCTGACTTCCAGACGTCGAAGCGCACGCCCAGCGCGGCCAGGCTTGCCTCGATGCCGGCGCGCACCCGCTCCGATGCCCAGCGGCCCAGCACCTCGCCGGGGTCGGCGTCCGGCGCAGCGGCCTGCTGCCAGAGCTCGTCCGGCACATGGGTCGCCAGCTCGTTCACGTAGTCGCCGTGGTAGCCGTCGTCGGGTACCTCGCGCCCTTCGTGGCGAGCCAGCACGGACAGGCCAAGATTGCGGACCTGGGCATTGAAGTCGTTGAAGTAGTACTCGCGCGTGACCTCGTGGCCCACCGCCTCCAGCACCCGGCTGAGCAGGTCGCCCACGAACGCGCCGCGGGCGTTGCCCACGGTCAGCGGCCCGGTCGGGTTGGCGCTCACGAACTCGACGTTGATCTGATGCGGTGCGGTCGCCTGCACGCGCCCGAACTCTGGCCCGTCTTCGCGGATGGTGGCCACCCTGCCGGCCACCCACGCCGGATCCAGGCGCAGGTTGATGAAGCCGGGCGGCGCGACGCTGACTTCGGTGATCCCCGGTGGCGCACGGAGATGAGTGCGGAGCACGTCCGCAATCTGCATCGGCGCCGCGCGCACGACGGGCGCCAGCTGCATGGCGGCATTGCTGGCGAAGTCTCCGTGCTCCGGGCGAGCTGGTCGCTCGATCCGAATCTCGGGCAGGCTCGCCCCCTCCGGCGGGCGCAGGTCACCGGCCGCAACGGCGCGGTCGAGGGCATCGGCAACGGCTGCCCGCAGGGTCTGGCGCAGGCTGGTCATGGGCGGCCGATTCTAGCCGTCGCCACCGTGGTCAGCGCTCCCGGGCGAGGCGCAGCTCCAGGGCCTGGTCCGGAGAGAAGTCGCGCAGGCCCAGGGCATCGGCGGACACTTCCAGCAGCGCGCCAGTTGGAGCCAGGCCGATAAGCTCGCAATGGTGGATATCGGTCCCCGCCTCACGGGCGAGGGTCCGGATCGCGCGGACGACTTGGCTGATGCCGGTCCGCTGCCAGTCGACCAGGTTCATGCTGACCTGTGCATACCGCGGCTCACCGGGGTTCTCGAGCAGCACGCCCATGGCCTGCACGCCGGGCAGCCCTCCCGATGACTCGCGGATGGCGTGGGCGATGCGCTTGGCGACCGCCTCGTCGTCCGTGGCGAGGTTGACGTTGAAGGCGATCAGCGGCTTTCGAGCTCCGACCGCCACCGCCCCGCCGCGCGGATGCATGCGCGGTGGACCGTAGTCCGGCTCGCGCTCCGGGTTCGTGGCGATCTCCGCCTTGAGCCCCTCGTACTGGCCGCGCCGCACGTCCGCCAGGCGGCGGCGTTCCGGCCGCAGCGCGGCCTCGCCGTAGAGGTAGACGGGCAGCTCGAACAGCTTGGCGATCTGCTCCCCGAAGCGACGCGCCAGGTCCACGCACTCCTCGATCCGCGTATTCCCCAGCGGTACAAACGGGATGACGTCCACGGCACCGATCCGCGGGTGCGCGCCCGCATGCTGCTCCATGTCGATCAGCTGGATGGCCCGCCCAACGGCCGCGGTCGCAGCGCGCACGACCGACTCGGCCGCTCCCGCGAAGGTCACCACGCTGCGGTTGTGGGTCTCGTCGCGCGAGTGGTCGAGCAGCGTCACGCCGTCGATCTGGTTGATCGCCAGCACGATCTCTTCCACGACCTCCGCACGCCGGCCCTCGGAGAAGTTGGGGACGCACTCGATCAGGCTGGCCACGACCCGATGTTAGGCCTCGGCCGCCGCGGCCTGACGCGGGTCCTCGCGGCCAATGGTGTCCGGGTTGGTGCCGCGTACCCGGGCCAGGCGCTCGGCGAGCAGCTGGATCGGTACGGCCGCGCCGATGGGGGCGGCGAGCATTCGTGGAAGGCGCGTGGTGAATGGCGTCGCGGCCCGCCCGGCCGGCGTCAGGTCGAGCGGGAGGTCGTCCCCCAGCTCGGCCCCCACGATTGCCGCCGCCGGCATGCCCAGCGCTGCCGCCGAGCGCAGGACGGCCGTCGCCCGCTCGACCACCACCCCGCCCCGGCCCTCGCCATCGGTGAGGACCAGCACCAGGCCCGTGTTCGCGTCGGCCGCCCCCAGATGGCCGTGACGGATCGTCTCGAGCTGGAGCGCGCTGCTGGGAAGATGGGCGCCCTCCTCCACCTTCAGCGCCAGCTCGCGTGCCGTCGCGTAGTCGACGCCGCTGCCGACCATCACCAGGCGGCGGCATGAGGCCAGGGCCCGCGCCATCGACTCGGCCGTGGCGGCATGGTCGGCGCTGTCGAGCAGCGCGCGCACCGCCACCGGATCCGGCACCTGTCCGCGGAGCAACCCGCCCAGGACGGCGAAGGTCAGCAGCGGCGACAGGTAGCCCACCGTGTGGCACCAGCTCTGGTCCTGCTCACCGGTCTGCACCACGGTGCCGGCCAGGGCCGCGCCTGGCGAGCGGTCGCTGACGGTGATCAGCGCAGTCCGAGAGCCCGTCTCCATCGCGCCTCGCAGCGCTTCATTGGTGGCCCACGTCCCGCCCTCGTGCGACACGCCGATCACCACGCCGGCCGCCGGCGCTTGGCCCATCAGCTCGAAGGCCTGTACCGATGCCACACGGGAATCGGGCATGCCCGCCACGTGCAGGGCGTTATCCAGCAGGGCGGCGCCGACCATGGCCGCGTGCTCGCTGGTGCCACAGCCGGTGAGGATGATCGGTTTCGCTGCCTCAGCCGTCGCCCGTATGTCGCCGGCCAAGGCGGGGACGGCCGGGTCGTCGGCCAATCGCCGCACCAGCCGCTCGGCCACGGCCGGCTCGGCGGCGATCATCTCGGTCATGGCGTACGGCGGGCCCGCGCGCACCTTGGGCATGGTCGAGGAGGTCCATGGATCGGGGGCGCCGGGGAGCGGCGCTTCGGCATCGAAGGACATGGCGGCGATGCTACTTGGCCGGTATCCTCGGCCGCATGTCCGATCGGCCCGGCCTGCCCGTTCCACGCGAGGCGCCAAAGGCCGGCTTCGAGGCGCCCAAGGTCGCCGACCCCACGCTCCTGAACCTGCACGACTACGAGCGCGCGGCCGCCGAGCGGCTCTCCGCCCAGGCGCTGTCGTACTACGTCAGCGGTGCGATGGACGAGCGGACCCTGCACGACAATCGCGCGGCCTTTGCCCGTCGCCGGCTGCTGCCGCGGGTCATGACCGACACATCGGTCATCGACACCACGGTCGAGGTGCTGGGCCGTCGCTGGTCGACGCCGCTGTTCACCTGCCCCACCGCCCTCCACCGCCTGGCGCATCCGCACGGCGAGCTGGCAACGGCCCGGGCGGCGGCGGCGCGCGACATCACCATCACGCTCTCGACCTCGGCCAGCACCGACATGGCGGAGGTTGCGGCGGTCGCTGGCCCGCGCTGGTTCCAGGTCTACCTGCTGGCGGACGCCGGCGCCCGGCGCGCCCTGGTCGAACGCGTGGTGGCGCAGGGTTACGAGGCATTCGTGATGACCGTCGACCTGCAACGGCTGGGTCGCCGCGAGCGCGACATCCGGGTCGGTTTCGAGCTGCCGTTCGACGTCAACGTGCCGAACGTGGCGGTGGCGGCGCAGAGCGCGCTGGACGAGGCGGCGGACCAGAGCTTCGTGGAGGCGGTGACCTGGGGGGATCTGGAATGGCTGGCCGGTTTCGGCCTGCCGGTCATCGTGAAGGGCGTCCTGCACCCCGACGACGCGCGCGAGGCCTTTGCCCGGGGCGCCGCAGCGGTCCAGGTAAGCAACCACGGCGGCCGGCAGCTGGACGCCGCCATCGCGAGCCTGGACGCGCTGCCGGCCGTGGTCGACGCGGCCGGCGACCGAGGCCCGATCCTGTTCGACGGCGGCATCCGGCGCGGGACGGATGTGCTGATGGCCCTGGCGCTGGGAGCCGCGGCGGTCGGCATCGGCCGCCCGATCCTGTGGGGCCTGGCGGTGGATGGCGAGGCCGGAGTCGGCCGCGTGCTGGACATCCTCACCGCGGAGCTGGAGCACGTCCTGGCGCTGACCGGCGTGCCGCGGGTGGCGGACCTCAGCGCCGACCTGGTGGTCTGAGGCAGACCGACCGGATCAGAACGGCTTCAGGACCATCAGCGCGATCACCAGGCCGATCGAGATGAACTCCCAGCGTCGTGCCAGCGCCACCATCGGATCCGCGAAGGCCTCCCGCAGGCCGGGGGTCATGACGCCCTGTTGACGCGCAGACTCGAGCTCCGCCTCGAACATCTTCCCGCGC
>DATEOS010000302.1:0-9765 GCA_035273815.1 Candidatus Limnocylindria bacterium | reverse complement strand
CGGTGCTGACCCGATACAGCGGCGGCTGGCAGAGATACAGGTACCCCTCGTCGATGACGGACGGCATGTGCCGGAAGAAGAAGGTGAGCAGGAGCGTGCTGATGTGCGCGCCGTCGACATCGGCGTCGGACAGCAGGCAGATGCGCTGGTAGCGCAGCTTAGTGATGTCGAATTGATCGCCGATGCCGGCGCCCAGCGCGATGATCAGCGGCCGGATCTTCTCGCTGGACAGCACCCGGTCCAGGCGTGCCTTCTCGACATTCAGCATCTTGCCGAACATGGGGAGCACGGCCTGGAAGCGCCGATCGCGACCCTGCTTGGCGGAGCCGCCGGCGGAGTCGCCCTCGACGATGTACAGCTCGCTGCGCGCCGGATCACGCTCCTGGCAGTCAGCCAGCTTGCCGGGCAGCGCCATGCCGTCCAGGGCTCCCTTGCGGATGACCAGGTCGCGGGCCTTGCGGGCGGCCTCGCGGGCGCGGGCGGCGGTGATGCTCTTCTCGATGATCCGGCGCCCGTCGGCCGGGTTCTCCTCCAGGTGCTGGGCGATCCCTTCGCCCACCACACGCTGCACGATGCCCTTGACGTCGGCGTTGCCGAGCTTGGCCTTGGTCTGCCCCTCGAACTGCGGATCGGTGAGCTTCACGCTGATGACTGCCGTCAGTCCCTCGCGCACGTCATCGCCCGTCAGGTTGGCGTCCTTTTCCGACATGGTCGACGACTTGCGCGCCCAGTCATTGAGCGAGCCGGTCAGCGCCGCCCGGAAGCCGGCAACGTGCGTGCCGCCATCAATGGTGTGGATGTTGTTGGCGAAGGGCAGCACCGTCTCCGCGAAGCCGTCGTTGTACTGCAGCGCCACCTCGACGGTGGTCCCATCCACCACGCGCTCGACGTGAATCGGCTTGGGGTGGAGCACCTCGCGACGCCGATTCAGGTGCCGCACGAAGCTGGTGACGCCGCCCTCGAAGTAGAAGTTCTTCTCGCGGTCGACGCGCAGGTCGCGCAGCCGGATCCACACGCCCTTGTTCAGATAGGCGCTCTCGCGCAACCGGGTCGCGATGGTGTCCCAGCTGAAGTCGAGCGTGTCGAAGATGGTCGGATCGGGGGTGAAGAACGTGCGCGTGCCGTGGTGCCGGGCCCATCCGGGGTCAAGGCCCTTGTTGGCCTCCGCCTCGCCACCGCTCTGTCGCACGCGCCCGGTGGGCGTGCCGCCGTCGCGGAACTCCTGCATGTAGCGCTTCTTGTCGCGCAGGACCTCCACGCGCATGGTGGACGACAGGGCATTGACCACGCTGATGCCGACGCCGTGCAGGCCGCCGGACACCTTGTAGCCGCCTCCGCCGAACTTGCCGCCGGCGTGCAGCACCGTGTGCACGACCTCGAGCGCATCCTTGCCGCTGGCATGCTTGCCGACGGGGATGCCGCGTCCGTCGTCAACCACTTCGGCGCTGCCGTCGGCGTGGAGGGTGACGTCGATGTGGGTGGCGACATTGGCCATCGCCTCGTCGATGCTGTTGTCGACGACCTCGAATATCAGCTGATGCAAGCCGCGCTCGTCGGTGGAGCCGATGTACATCCCCGGCCGCTTGCGGACGGCGGTCAGGCCTTCCAGCACCTGGATGTTCTCGGCCGTGTAGCCGGTCGAGGCCTTGGTGCGGCGGGTGCGGCCGGCGGGCTGAACCGTCATCGGGCCTCCTCTGCGGGGGCGGTGGTTGGGGATTCGTCCGGTGTCTCGTCGCCTGCCTCGTCGCCGGTCACCGCGATCGACGCCGTTGCCGACCCGGTCACCGCCACGCCGCGCGTGATGATGGCGTAGATCCGATCCAGCTCTTCGTCGCTGTAGAAGTCGATCACCAGGCGGCCGCCCTTGCGGGTGCGGACGATGCCCACCTTGGTGGCGAGCACGCCGCGCAGCTGGGCCTCCAGGTCCGCCAGGTCCTCGCTCAGCGACGCCGAACGGCGGGCGGCGCCGTTCTCGCGCTTGCGCCGCACCAGCTCTTCCGTCTGGCGCACCGACAGGTGGCGCTCCAGCACGACCTGCAGCACGGCGCGCTGCAGCTCCGGAATGGTCAGCGCGGCCAGCGCACGCCCGTGCCCCTCGCTGATCCGACCGTCCACGATGGCGGCACGCGTCTCCGGCGCCAGGTCGAGCAGCCGCAGGCTGTTGCTGATGGCGACCCTGCTCTTGCCCACTCGGCGGGCAACCGTCTCATGGGTCAACCCGAACTCGTCGATGAGCTCGCGGTAGGCAGATGCCTCCTCGATCGGGTTGAGGTCGGCGCGTTGGACATTCTCCACCAGCGCCAGCTCCAGGAGTTCCGTGGCCGTGGAATCACGCATCACGGCCGGGATCTCCGTCAAACCGGCCATGCGCGCGGCACGGAGGCGACGCTCGCCGGCGACCAGCTCGTAGCCACCGTCCGTCCCGGGCCGCACCACGACCGGTTGGATGACGCCGTGCTCGGCGATCGAGGTTGCGAGCTCGGCCAGCGACTCCTCATCGAAGGCAACGCGGGGTTGATGCGGATTGCGGCGAATGCGATCGATGGGAATCTGGCTGGTCGCCTGCTCCTGCCCCGTGGCGCGCGGGATGAGCGCATCCAGGCCTCGCCCGAGGCCAAACGACCTAGCCACGGGCGCCAACCTCCACGGCCAGCTCGCCGTACGCCGCGGCCCCGCGCGAGGCGGGGTCGTACAGCGCGATCGGCAGGCCGTGGCTCGGAGCCTCTGAGAGGCGGACGGCGCGAGGCACCACCGTGTCGTAGACGGCGCCGTTCATGTGGCGTCGGACCTCGGCCGCCACCTGGGCGGAGAGCCGGGTGCGGTAGTCGTACATGGTCAGCAGCACGCCCTCGACTTCCAGGCGCGGGTTGAGGCTCTCCCTCACGAGCCGGATGGTGTTCACGAGCTGGCTGAGGCCCTCAAGGGCGTAGTACTCCGTCTGGATTGGAATCAGCACGCCGTCGGCGGCCGTGAGCGCGTTCACCGTCAGCAGGCCCAGCGACGGTGGGCAATCGATGAGGATGCGTTCGTATGTCCCTTTCAGCTCTCCCAGGCTGGCCGATAGCCTTCGCTCGCGCGCGGGCAGTCCCACCAGCTCCACTTCGGCGCCGGACAGGGCCGGTGCCGACGGCAGCAGGTCCAGCCCGTCGATGGCCGTCCCCACGATCAGCTCATCGATCGGCGTCCGGTCGATGAGCGCGTCGTAGACCGACTGCTCGAGCACGCGACGATCGACCCCGAGACCGCTTGTGGCGTTGCCCTGGGGGTCTAAGTCGATGACGAGCGTCGAGGTGCCGGAGAGGGCCAGGTAGGCCGCCAGGTTGACTACGGTCGTCGTCTTGCCGACGCCGCCTTTCTGGTTTGTGCAGGCGGTAACTCTGACCACGAGCGCTCCGCAGCGAGTTCAGTTCGGCAATGCCAATTCTACCAGTTTGGAGCGTTACGGGTGGCTTACTGACGCCTTATCGGCCACCCCTGGGAAGGCAGATGTTTCACGTGAAAACCAGTCCGTTTGGGGGACCGCTGGCATGCCCTTCCGGCTGGCTATACTCGGGCCGGGCCGGAAGCCGCGGGTGGTTCTCGGGTCGCAATAACGGGGGGCAATGCGGGCAGGCGAGGGGGATTCCGAGATCGGCTATACGAGCATCCTCCTGGCGGTGGTGGTGGGGATCGTCCACGCCGGGCTGTCGCCGGTGATCGAGATCGCCGGCGTGCGACCGAACCTGATGCTGGTGGCGGTTGTCCTCGTCACGGCGCTCGCCGGCTTCGGGCCAGGCGTGGTCTGGGCGTTCGCCGGCGGCCTCACTGCGAACCTGCTGACCAACGAACCACTTGGCGCGGTACCGCTCTCCCTGCTCATGGTCAGCGCCATGGTCGCCGGCGGTGATCGGCTGTTCGGTCGGCTGATCTGGCTCTATCCCATCCTGGCCGCATTCGCCGGCAGCATCCTGGCGGACCTGGTCATTCTGGGCGTGTTCCGCCTGATCACCGGAGGCCCGGCGCTCGGCGTGCCGATCGACCTCATCCTGCCCGCGGCCGTGCTCAACGCTGCGCTCACCGGCGTCCTGCTCTACCCGTGTCGCATGCTCGCTCGCCGGCTGACCCTGGAAGAAAAGCCGGCATGGTGATGGCCCCATGGCTGACCTGAACGAAGGCCGCCAGGACACTCCGCGCTCGCGCGCGCGATTCATCGCCTTCGGCGTCGCCGCGGCCCTGCTCTTCACGGCACTCGGCGGCCGGCTCTTCCAGCTGCAAGTGGTCAACGGCGACCAGTACGCGGCCAGGGCAGCGGCGACCCGGACGGTGGAGGTCGCACTGCGCTCGCCGCGCGGGCTGGTCTTCGACCGCCAGGGCCGCCCGGTCGTGGTCAACGTCCCGTCGTGGACCGTCAAGATCCGCCCCGCCGACCTGCCGGAACAGGACGCGCCGGCAGTGCTGCGCCGGGTGGCGAACCTGGTCGATGCGGATTGGCGCACGCTGCGCGCCCGGCTGCGTTCGTTCCAGGGATCCCCGTATGAGCTGGTGCCCATCGAGCGCGGCATCAGCCGCCAGGCGGCATTGCTGATCGGGGAGGAAGCGGAGCGGTTGCCAGGCGTGGTGGTCGAGGTGGAACCGGTGCGCCAGTACCTCGATGAACGTGGCCAGGTCGACGGCCGCCTGCTCTCGCACGTGCTCGGGTACGTCGGGCCGGTCAACCTGGAGGAGTTCGGCGACCTCGAGGGCGACGGCTACCTGCGCGATGACCTGATCGGCCGCGCCGGGATCGAAGCCACCTTCGAACGGGAGCTGCGCGGCACGTACGGCACCGAGCTGAAGGAGCGCGACGCCCAGGGCCGGCCGCTGGAAACCATCCGCACCCTGCAGGATCCGGCGCCGGGCGCGAACCTGATGCTCACCATCGACGCCCGCATGCAGCGCGTCGCCACGGAGTCGTTGCAGTGGGGTATGCGCGCAGCAGGACTGGAGCAGGGCGTCACGGTCGTGATGAACCCGCAGACCGGCGAGATCCTGGCCATGGTCTCCCTGCCGGCCTACGACAACAACAAGTTTGCGACCGGCATCAGCGTGGATGACTACGGCGTGTACCTCAGCGACCCGGCCAAGCCGCTGCGCAACCACGCCATCGCGGACATTTATCCGCCCGGCTCGACCTTCAAGCTCGTCACCGGGCTCGCCGCCCTGGAAGAGGGCGTGACCACCGCCGGCCGCCCGTGGCCGACCTACGGCTGTTATCAGATCCCGGATGCGCCCAAGGGACAGTGCCTGTTCGATTGGAATCACGCCGGCTTTGGGCCGCTGAACATGACCCAGGCCTATGCCGTGAGTTCCGACACGTTCTTCTACCAGATGGCAGTGGGGCTGGGCGTCGACCGGCTCGGTGAGTGGGCCAATCGCATGGGTTTTGGCGAGCGGTCGGGCATCCGGCTGCCCGGCGAAGCGGAGGGGATCATCGCCAGCCGCGAGTGGGCACGCTCCCAGGGCCGCGAGGACGTGTTCACCGGCGAGCTGGCGCAGGCCGGCATCGGTCAGAACGTGGTGGCGGTGACGCCGCTGCAGCTGCTCAACGCCTATGCGACGCTCGCGAACGGTGGTCGCCTGATGGAGCCGATGATCGTGCGCGGCGAGACGGACGGTAGCGGCAAGCTGACCAAGCCCTACAAGCCCCGCGTCATTCGGCGCATCGACGCCAGCCAGGCCAACCTGCAGACCATGCGCATCGGCGCCCGCGAGGTCATCACCACCGGGCATGCCTACAACATTCGTGACCTGCGCCTGCCAGGCGCGCTGAGCGGCAAGACCGGCACCGCCGAGTTCGGCGTTCGGCGTCACGGCGTGCTGCCGTTCCACTCCTGGTTCGTGGCCTATCTGCCGTCGCAGCCGGGGGCCACCGACGCCGACCTGGCGGTGGTCACCTTCTCGTACTCCGCGGTGGTGCCGGGCAACGTGTCGCTGGAGGTCGTCAAGTACTTCCTGCAGCAGTGGTACGGGCTGAAGCAGGATCTGCGGCTCGATCCGCGTGACTTCAGCCTGGTGGCCAACTGATGGGCGCCGCAGCCGTTACCTCAACACTTGTTGACAATGTCAAGGCGCGGCGCTGGCGCGCCTTCGATCTGCAGCTGTTCCTGTACGTCACGCTGCTGATCGGCTTCGGCGTGGTGATGGGCTACTCGGCCGGCTTCACAGAAGCGGGATCCGGCGCCGGCGTCTCTCAATCGGTCAAGACCCTGATCTGGACCACCATTGGCATGATCATCTTCTTCGTCGCCGCCAGCATCGACTACCACTGGCTGCAAACCCTGACCGTGCCCATCTACGCCGCCGTGCTCGCGATGCTGACGCTCACCATGCTCATTGGCACCAACCTGTTCGGCGCCCAGATGTCGATCACCGTGGCCGGCCTGGACTTCCAATTCAGCGAGGTCAGCAAGGTTCTCATGATCGTGGTGCTGGCCAGCTTCCTCGCCAGCCGCCGCGAGAAGATCGGCAAGCTGTCGACGCTCGTCGGCGCGGGCCTGCTGATGGCGATCCCCACCTTCCTGGTCTTCAAGCAGCCGGACCTGGGCACGGCGCTGGTGTTCGTGGCGATCCTGGTGGGGATGCTCTTCATGAGCGGGGCGAGCATCGGCTGGATGGCCCTGCTGACCGGGGCGACCGTGGCCGCGGCTCCCCTCGTGGTGCAGTCGCTGCAGGAGTACCAGCGAGCGCGACTCTTCTGCTTCCTGGATCCCTCCGCCGACCCGCAAGGTGCCTGCTACCAGCTGGTGCAGGCGCTGAACGCGGTCGGCTCCGGCGGCCTTTTCGGTCAGGGGCTGACCGCCGGCCGGCAGAACCAGCTGGGCTTCCTGCCGGTGCAGTCGACGGATTTCATCTTCACGGTGGTGGCCGAGGAGCTGGGCTTCATTGGCAGCCTGGTGCTGCTGGCCATCTTCGCCTTGCTGATCTGGCGGATCCTGGCCATCGGCTGGGGGGCGCGCGACATGCTGGGCATGATGGTGGCCATGGGCCTGGCCAGCATGCTGCTCTTCCAGATCATGGTGAACGTGGGGATGGTCATCGGGATCATGCCGGTTACCGGCATCCCGCTGCCGTTCGTGACATACGGCGGCTCATCCATGATCTCGCTGCTGTTCGGCATGGGCATCCTGCAATCGGTGCGGATGCACGCCCTGAAACCAACCTTCTAGCGGGACCGATGGACGCCCTTCGGGCGCCCCGCGCTCTCCCGAACACGGTGGCCGCGACTTCTCAGGCGTGAAACAGATGCAGGGCAACGCGCACCAGGAGAGAGGCGTAACCCGGACGCTGGGGTTCAGTCTGGGGCAGGCTCCGCTGCTGCCGGCTCCGGCGGCGTCTCTTTCGGCTCGGCCGAACGCGCAGCCATCTTGGGTGCGACCGCCGTGAAGGCAGTGTCCGGCCCCTCGCCACGCAGGCGCCGGAACGTGTAGCGGTACAGGTCGCGCCCAATGGCGACCACCGGCGCGGCCAGGATGGCGCCGCCGATCCCGAACAGCGCGCCGCCAATCACCAGCGACATGATGATCACTGCCGGATGCAGGTCCACCGCGTCGCCCATCACCTTCGGCACCAGCAGGTGGTTCTCCAGCTGCTGGATGGCGGTGTACAGGATGACCGCGGCCAGGGCGGCGGCCGGGCTGATCGACAGGCCGATCAGGATGGCCGGGATGGCGGCAATGACTGGACCGATGATGGGGAACCACTCCAGGACGCCGGCGATCACCGCCAGCACCAGCGTGAAGGACCCGAACTCGCTGAAGCCGATGACAGTGAGAATGGTCAGGCCGATGACGGTGGCCGCGAAGATGGCCGCGCCCAGGATCAGCTGCCCGCGCACCCAGCTGCCGCCGACGCCGGCCAGGATGGCCAGCACGTTCCCAGCGTCCGGTCGCCAGCCCTCGGGGAGCGCGCGGTTGACCGCTGCGGGCAGCCGCTCCCGATCCTTGAGGACGTAGAAGAGCCAGACCGGGATGACGACCAGGCCGACCAGGAACCCGGCCGCACGAAGCAGCGCCGCGATGGCCGGGCCCACGATCTCGCCCAGGACACCGCCAAGGGCCGATTGGGCATTGCGGATCGACTCGTCCAGCGCCTCGCGCAGCTCCAGCGGCAGCGGTAGCGACTCGTACCAATCGATCAGCGCCTGCTGCCAATCGCTGAGGGCGGCGCTCAGCTGCGGCATGTGGCTGATCAGTTCGCGCGCCTGTGCGGCAATGGGCGGGATGGCATAGGCGACGATGGCGGCCACCAGCGCCACCACCGCGGCATAGGCGACCAGCACGCCGCCCCAGCGTGGGACGCCGCGACGCTGCAGGAAGGTGACGAGCGGGTCCAGCACGAAGGCCAGCGCCACGCCGATGATGAAGGCCGCCAGGGCGCCCTTCACCGACCACAGGATCCACGCCAGCAGCAGGCCAACGAGCACGACGAAGAGGCCCAGCCGGTGTCGCTTCAGGGTCCCCAGCAGGTCCGCCATTCGATTCACGGTACCATCCGTTTCGAGATGGCTGATTCCTCCAACGACCAGCCGCGCCAGCGCTGGCAGATCCTGTTTACCCGCCAGGAGCCGGCGCTACGCATGCGCCAGGCCGATCTGCTCAGCGAGTTCGAGCGCACCTTCCGCGAGTCCGGGCTGCCGCTTTCGCAGAGCAACGCCGCCCGCCCGCGGCCGAGGCTGAAGTTCGCCGCCAACCTGCCGGTCGGGCTGGAGCTGCGGGGCGAGGTGTTGGAGGTCTACTTCGACGAGCTGGTGCCCATCGGGCGCATCCAGGCGGCGGCGGACCTGCTGCCTGAGGGCGTGGAGATCGTGGATGCCCGCGAGGTGTGGCATGGCTTCCCCTCCGCCGCCTCACAGCTGCGTGGCGCCGAGTACGAGATCGTCGTCCGGCCGCGCGGCGACGAACCGCTCACCAGTGACGAGCTGCGCGGCGCCGTGGTCCGGCTGCTGGCCGCCGAGGAGCTCCCCGGCAAGCGGCGGCGCGGCGAGAGCGAGCGACGGGCCGACACCGGGCCGCGCGACCTGCGTCCGTTCATCGAGGACGTGGAAGTGCTGGAGGTGAGTGACGACGGCCGGAGCGGCAGGCTGCGCATGGTGCTGCGCCTCGACCCCAGTGGCGCCGGCCGTCCCGAGGACGTGGTGAGCGCGCTGGACGTCCCACTCAAGGCCGGTCGGGCGGTGCGGACCCGGCTCCTCTTCGTTGACACTCCCCCCATCGCCCGGTAGACTCCGTGCCCCGCGGGATCATCACCGGCCCTGCGTCGCCGTGCGCCGTGATGGGCGCCCGGATTCATCGATCAGCATCCTCTGGAGAACGCCATGTACGCCGTCGTGAGCAGCGGCGGGAAGCAGTACCGGGTCGAGCCCGGCAGCACGGTCCTGATGGAGCGGCTGCCGTCTGAGCCCGGTGCTTCGATCCTGTTCGATCGCGTGCTGCTCATCGGCGATGGCGATGACGTGATGGTTGGCTCGCCGGTCGTGTCCGGCGCCACCGTCAGCGGCACGGTCCTGGGCGAGGAGCTCGGGCCCAAGCTCGTGGTCTTCAAGTTCAAGCAGAAGGTCAAGTACCGCCGTCGAACCGGGCACCGGCAGCACCTGCTGCGCGTCCGCATTGACGAGATCAATGCCCAGGGCGGCAACAAGGGCCGGGCGAAAGCCAAGGCCCAGCCCGCGGAAGAGACCGCCGCGGCCAAGGCCGAGCCGGCCAAGGCCGAGGCGGCAAAGGCCGAGCCGGCAAAGCCGCGAACCCGGGC
>DATEOS010000301.1:0-2036 GCA_035273815.1 Candidatus Limnocylindria bacterium | reverse complement strand
CAGCTTCTCCAGGTAGTCGTCGCTGATCGGGGTCCGGGCGACGCTGAGCCGCCAGTACAGCGGGCCCAGGATCAGGTCGACCGCGATCTCCGGGTCGGCGGAGGCGGGCAACTCGCCGCGGGCGACGGCCTGGCCGACCAGCTTGTCCCCGACGGCCTGCTGGTGGGTGCGCAACGCCTTCTGCAGGGTGGCGGCGATCTGCGGGTTGCGGGAGGCCTCGGCCATCAGGTCGGGGATGATCTGCGAGGCGATGCGGTGTTGCAGGGCCTTGCTCACGATGAGCATGATGAGCTGCAGGTCACCGGCGAAGCTGCCGGTGTCCGGCAGCGGCACCTTCCGCTCCGCGACGTCTGAGATGATCTCCATGACCATCTCGAGTTTGTTGCTCCACCGCCGGTAGATCGCGGTCTTACCGACCCCCGCACGGCGGGCCACCGCCTCGATGGACAGGCGGCCGTAACCCACCTCGGCCAGCTCGTTCATCACCGCGTTGCGGATGGCCACGGTGATGTCGCCACGGAGCACCGCGGCCCCTGCCGGTGCACGCTTGACTGTCGCCACGCGGTGACTATAGCGCTACGACGTAACGGTTGCGTTCCGCCGTTAGGTCGGATACCGTCGGCCGCACGTCGATACGCTTGCGTTTCATCGACGGATACTGGCTACTGTGTTCACGCGCAAGTCACCGAGGTCCGTGCAGCGAGACGGATCGACCAGATCGGAGCGCCACCCCATGCCCCAGACGGCGGTCGCCGATTCGGAGACCGGTCTGACGCTCAAGCAGCTGGCCGAACGGCACGGCTTGAGTTCGGCCGGCAAGTTGCCCAGCCTCCCGGCCTACCTCCGGCAGTTGTGGGCGTATCGGCACTTCATCGCGTCGTACGCGAACGCCAGGGTGACCTCAGCGCTCGGCCAGACCCGTCTCGGTCTGTTCTGGCAGGTTCTGACGCCGATCATCAACGCGGCGGTCTACTACGTCATCTTCGGCGTGGTGCTGAACACCGCGCGCGGGATGGACAACTTCATCGCGTACCTGTGCACCGGGGTCTTCCTGTTCGGCTTCACCCAGTCGGTGGCCTCGGCCGGCGCCGCGGCGATCACCGGCAACCTCGGCCTGATCCGGGCGCTGCACTTCCCCCGGGCCAGCCTGCCGATCGCCGTCGTCCTGATCGAACTGCGCAAGATGATCGCGTCGATGGCGGTGCTGATCGCCATCGTCCTGATCACCGGCGAGCCGGTCACCGTGGAATGGCTGCTGGTCCCGCCGATCCTGCTGCTGCAGTCGCTCTTCAACGCCGGCCTCGCGATGACCCTGGCCCGGCTGGGCGCCAAGTTCACGGACATCCGCCAGCTCATCCCGTTCGTCATGCGGATCTGGCTGTACGGCTCGGCGGTGCTCTACCCGGTGACCCGGTTCAGCGAGGTCCTCGACGGCTGGAAACTCGCCGTCGTCGAGGCCAACCCGCTGCTGGTGTACATCGAGCTGATGCGGCACGCGCTGATGGAGGACGTCACGCTGGCCGGCGCCCCGGCCTTGCTGTGGACCCAGGCCGTGGTGTGGGCGCTGGTCGCCGGCTCGGGCGGATTCTTCTACTTCTGGCGCGGAGAGAAGGGCTACGGCCGTGGCTGAGGACCGCATCCCCACCGTCATCGTCGACGACGCGCACGTCGTCTACCGGGTGCACGGCTCCGCGACGCCCGGCACGGGCAGCGCGGTGGCCAGCTTCAAGCGCCTCGTCACCCGCACCCGGGCGGCCACCATCCGCGAGGTGCACGCGGTGAAGGGCGTCAGCTTCGTCGCGTACCGGGGCGAGGCGGTCGGGCTGATCGGCAGCAACGGCTCCGGCAAGTCGACGCTGCTGCGGGCGATCGCCGGGCTGCTGCCCTGCGAGCGGGGGCACATCTACGCGGCCGGCCAGCCCTCGCTGCTGGGCGTGAACGCGGCGCTGATGAGCGACCTGCCCGGCGAGCGCAACGTGGTGCTGGGCTGCCTGGCGATGGGCATGACGCCCGCCGAGGTGAAGGCGAAGACCGCC